>NZ_PTFE01000029.1:0-81286 GCF_002936975.1 Bradyrhizobium sp. AC87j1 | reverse complement strand
ATCCCGTCCCCGTCGGCCGGCAACGCCGCGCTCGATCTCGGCTCGAATTTCCTGGAGCGGCTCGGCAACCGGGCATCGAACGGTTTCGACCGGGCGTTCCGGACCAATCCCAGCGGCGGCGGCGCGTCGGCCAGCACCGAGGATCCGCGCTACCGCACCTGGTTCGAGGGCTACGGCATCTCGGTCCGGACCGATGCGCAAGGCGACTTCGTCGGCGACCGGCGCAAGACGGTTGGCGGCGTCGCGGGCTTCGGCGCGCGCGTGGCCCCGGGCGTCAATCTCGGCTTCTCCGTCGACCAGAGCCACACCGACGTCGACGTGCCGCTGGCGCTGCAGTCGGCCACGCTCGACCTGACGCAAATCGGCTTCAACGGCTCGGTGGACAAGGGGCCTTGGACCTGGGCCTTTGCTGTGGTGCACGGCTTCGGCAAGGTCCGTTCCAGCCGCGACACCGGCCTTGGCCTTGCGACCGCGGGCTATCGCGCCGCGGTCGACGGCGCGCTGACCGAGATCAGCTATTACTGGACCAAGGACCAGATGCGCATCGTGCCCAAGGGCGCGCTGGAATATGTGCGCGCCACCAGCGCGGCGTTCCAGGAGGCCGGCGGCCTCGACCCGCTCAACGTTGGTTCGACGGCGCTCTCACGCGCACGCATCATGATCGGGGCCGAGATCGGCCGCTACTTCATCATCGACCAGAAGATCCTGGACCTGTCAGCCTACGGCAAGTTCGTCGACAATTTCCACCAGGACCTGGGATCCGTCCAGGTCAGCCTCGGCGCTCAGAACATCGTCGTTCCCGGCATCGGTGAGAGCCGTTACGGCGTGGATGCCGGTGCCTCGGCTTCGCTGAGCCTGACCAGCGTGGCGCGGCTCTACGTCAATTACGACGGCAAGTTCCGCAACGAGCTGACCTCGCACCAGGGCACGGTCGGCTTCGAATATCGCTGGTAGGCGCAGCCTCCTAGGTCGGCGTCGCCGCGACATATCCCGTCAATCCAAAACCCTCGCGCGCCGCCGTCATCATCGGCACCAGCGCGTTCGGATGGATGAACTCGTCGCGGAAGCAGGGATGGGTCTTGGGATCAAAGATCTTCTTCAGCCAATCGACCACGATCTTGTGCCGCTCGGAGGTGCGGAATTCCCGGTGATAGGTGAGCCAGAGATCGGCGTGGTGGCTGACGCCGAGATCGACGGCGATCAGCGGCGCGCCGAGCGCGATCGAGACCGTCGGCAGGAAGCCGAGGCCGGCGCCGCGCTCGACGGCGTAGAGCACGCCGACCGAGGAATTGGTCTTGATCCCGACGATGCCCTCGAGCGACTTCAGTCCGAGCACGCGCGCGTAGGCGCCGTCGTCGACCTGCGGCGCGCTCTGCTTGATGATGCGGTGGTTCTTCAGGTCGGCCAGCGTCGCCGGCACGCCGTAGAGATTTTCGTACTCCTTGGAGACGAAGGGATAGATGTGCAGACGGCCGAGCTTGGCGACGATCAGATCCGGATTGGTCGGCGGCTCGAGCTGGATCGCGATGTCCGATTCAAGCCGTGCGACGTCGGCCTGCTCCATCGCGCAGCGCAGATCGACGGTGATCTTGCGGTAGGTCTTCTGGAAGTCGATCAGGCGCGGCAGGATCCAGAAATTGCCCGGGCCTTCCGTCACCGCGACGCGTACGGTGCCTGAGGTGTCGTTCGACGACCGCGAGGCGCGCCGGAAGACGTTGAAGGCATGACGCTCCATATGCGCAACGTCGGCGATCATCGCGGTGCCTTCATCGCTGAGCGTGAGCCCGCTCTGGTCGCGCAGGAACAGCTTGCAGCCGATGCTCTCTTCGAGCCGGTCGACCCGGCGCATCAGGGTCGTGGAGGTGAGCCCGAGCTCCTCGGCGGCATTGCGAAAACTTTTATATTTTGCGCACGCTAAAAACAGTTTCAAATCGTCCCAGGACGCGCCCAGGGCTTCTTCACGGTGCTGCATCATAGCAGCACCCCGGTGCAATAACTGCTGCATACTCCTGATCCCCAGCCGCTAAGCTCATTGGCATAGCGGGCACGAAAGCTCCGGACGATAGAGGCGCGATATGGCTATGGAAAGAGGCTCGTTTGCCGCAAGGCATGATTTCGATGCCTTGCCGCTGAGCCCGGATGTGGATGTCCGCTGCGCGCAATTTTCCGAAATTGCCGCGCTTTCGCAGATGGCGCAACGGCTGGTGCCGGGCGTGCGGATCGGGACAGCCGAGCTTGCGCATTACTTCACGTTCGATCCCCAGAGCATCCTGACGTTCCGCCGGAAGGGCGATCTCGTCGGCGGCATGGCTTTCCTGTTTCTCAATGACCGCGGGCACGATGCGCTGCTGCTCGACGAGATCTGCCTCACCGCGCCCGAGACGCGCTATCTCGCTTCCGCGAACGAAGAGGTCGCTGCCATCTACATCTGGGCGATCGCGGCGACGGGACGCGGTATCGCCGGTCTCGGCAGGGCTGCAGCACATCTGCGACAGCTAAGGTTTCGCAGCGCCGATTGCTATGCGCAGCCGTCAACGGTGGCCGGACGCGATATCATGAAGGCGACCGGCTTTGCGCCGGTCCCGAGCTTCCAGCCCGACCTCTGGTGCTACGAGCGGCCCTGGCATCGGCAGCCGATGCGGATGCCAGGCGCGATCATCCAAGCAAGGAGTTTTGCAGATGCACGGTACTAGGATTCCTGTCGCCAAGCCCTGTTCCCGCGCCATCACCATCCGCCTTGCGCGCGATCCAAGCGATCTCATGCTGGTCACTGCCATTCGCTCGGCGGTCTATCTCGCCGAGCAGGATTGTCCGTTCGAGGAGGAGTTCGACGGCAACGACATGGTCGCGGCCCATTTCATCGGCTTCGTCGGCAACGAGCCCGCAGGCTGCCTGCGGGTGCGCTTCTTCGGCGATTTCGCCAAGGTGGAGCGGCTCGCGGTGCGTCATCAATACCGGCGCTCGCGCGTCTCGTTCAAGCTGGTGCAGGCCAGCGTCGACTATGTGAAGCGCAAGGGCTTTCGCAAGATCTATGGCCAGGCACAGGACAGACTGGTCGATTTCTGGGCCCATTTCGGCGCCAAGCCGCTCGGCCACAATCGCAAGGTCACGTTCTCGGATTTTTCCTACACGGAAATGCTGCTGGAGATCGAGCCGGGCCCGGACGCGATCACGCTGGACAGCGATCCCTACGTGATCATCCGACCCGAAGGCGATTGGGACCGGCCGGGCGTGCTCGACGCTTCGGCGGGGCGGGCGGTGACCTCACCGCTGCGGGACCTCGCGCTCGCCGACCGTTGAAACTGGTGCAGCTCTGCGCAAGACAATGCTGGCTTCCATCCACGATGATCCGCCGATCCTGGTCTGCGCGGATCTCCAGGTCGAATATCTGACCCCTGGGCGCCGCCACGTCGTCCTCGACGGCGACGCCGTCACTGCGCGCTGCCTGGAACTCCTGACCTTGTGGCGGGGCAATCTCTGGCCGGTGATGCATCTGAAGCGGATCGCGCAAGCGGCGTGGTTCAATCCGGCATCAAGGCTGACCGATTGGATCGCAGAGACCAAGCCGCGGCCGGGAGAGATGACGTTCGACCATCCGCTGCCGTCGGCCTACAGCTCGTCGCGGTTTGTGGACTACATGTCCAATATCCGCACTGTGCGCTGCATTCTGATCGGTTTTTCCCTGGACGAGACCATTCTGGCCACCGCTGCCGAAGGGTTTCACCGCAGCCATCGCTACCAAATCGTCGCCGACGCCGTGGCTTGCCGGCAGCCGGGTACGGGCGATGCCGCCGCCTATAAGCATGCGGTAGTGAATGTCATCGGGAATTTTGCTACAATCCAGTCCAGCGCCGAACTGATCAGAACCAGCGGCGCCGTTGCGGTGTAGGCGGCCGCGACCGGCGGATGGGGTGAGAGATTGTCACGGGGAGACGAGCTCAAGGAGCTGGCGAGCGATCTGTCGCGTGCGACCGAGAGGGCGCGCGGGCTTGGTTTGCCGACGACGGTCTATCTGCTCTCGATGGCGCTGGTGGAGGTGAGGGAAGCCGCTGCCGGCACTGACGACGGGCATGACGACGACGCGGCATGAGAGCTGCTCCACGTGTTGCTTCGCCATGAGGGGATTTGTCACGTGCGGCAATGTCACGGGCAGCTTTTTCGCGTGCATCTTTGTGCATCGCTGCTGAGCGCTTGCTGCCGACGAATTGGCGTTGCAAGTTCTGCGCTGTCGCAATAGCCAAGGTACTTGATCATCGAGTGATGACGCCGGCTATGCCTGCGACGTGACGCTTTCAAGGATCTCCGCAAATGTCCATGCTGCCCAATTCGCAAGAGGCCCGGGATGTAGCCTATCAGCTGCATCCCTACACCAACGCGCGCACCCATCAGCAGGCAGGTCCCCTGGTGATCGAGCGCGGAGAGGGTCCTTACGTCTTCGATGCATCGGGCAAGCGCTATTTCGAGGCGATGGCCGGCCTGTGGAGCGTTGGGCTGGGCTTCAACGAGAAGCGGCTGGTCGAGGCCGCGCACAAGCAGATGCAGGCGCTGCCGTTCTATCACACGTTCTCCGCCAAATCGCACGGGCCCTCGATCGACCTTGCCGAGAAGCTGGTCGCGCTCGCGCCTGTGCCGATGAGCAAGGTGTTCTTCACCAATTCCGGTTCGGAAGCCAACGACACCGTCCTCAAGCTGATCGCCTATCGCTCCAACACGCTCGGCCAGCCCCAGCGCAAGAAGGTGATTAGCCGGATGCGCGCCTATCACGGCGTCACTATTGCCTCGGCCAGTCTCACCGGCCTGCCGAACAACCACCGCTCGTTCGACCTGCCGCTGCCGAACATCCTGCACACGGGCTCGCCGCATTTCTACAAGGACGGCGCGCCCGGCGAGAGCGAGGAAGCGTTTGCGACGCGCCGGGCCGAGGAGCTCGACGCGCTGATTCAGAAGGAAGGGCCCGATACGATCGCGGCGTTCTTCGGCGAGCCGGTGATGGGCGCGGGCGGCGTCATCGTGCCGCCGGCGACCTATTGGGACAAGATTCAGGCAGTCCTGAACAAGTACGACATCCTGCTCGTCGCCGACGAGGTGATCTGCGGCTTCGGCCGCACCGGCAAGATGTTCGGCTGCGAGACCTACGGCATCAAGCCTGACGTGCTCGTGGTCTCCAAGCAGATCACCTCGAGCTATTTCCCGTTCTCGGCGATCATCATGAACGACCGCATGTTCGAGCCGATCGCGGACGAGAGCAACAAGATCGGCGTGCTCGGCCACGGCTTCACGGCGGGCGGTCATCCCGTCGGATCGGCGGTTGCGCTGGAAAACCTCAGGATCATCGAGGAGCGCGGCCTGGTCGCGCATGCTGCCGAGCTCGGCGCTTACATGCAGGGCAGACTGCGCGAGCTCACCAGCCATCCGCTGGTCGGCGAGGTTCGCGGCGTCGGCATGATCGCGGCGATCGAGCTCGTGCTCGACAAGGGACGCAAGACCGCAGCGGCGACGCCGGGCGCCGTCGGCGGCATCGCCAGCCGCATGCTCCAGGAGCGCGGCGTGATCTCGCGCAACATGCTGGACGCCATCGCCATCTGCCCGCCGCTGATCGTCACCAAGGCGCAGATCGACGACCTCGCCGCCGCCATTTCGAGCGTGCTGAATGACATGAAGGCGGAAGTGGCCAAGCTCACGCCGGCGTAATGGGGGGATCGGCGTGGCCGGAGCAGCCGGCCACACCCTCAGGTGTCGTCCTGGCGAAAGCCAGGACCCATAACCACAGCGGTGTGACGAAGATTAGTCGTTCGGTACTGCTACCGATCGCAACGATAGATTCCGCGGTATGGGTCCTGGCTTTCGCCAGGACGACATTGGGGCCTACGCCCGCTGCACGCCGATCACGCGGCCCTTCTCGATCGCCAGCGCCAGCTCGCCGCGCTTGAGCTTCAAGGCGGCATCGCCGAACAGCTCGCGGCGCCAGCCGCGCAAGGCGGGGACGTCGGCTTCGTCGTCGGCCGCGATCTCTTCGAGATCGTCGACGGTGGCGATCACCTTGCTCGCCACCGCATGCCGCTCCGCGGTCATGCGCAGCAGCACCTTCAACAGCTCGACGATCGCCGCGCCATTGTTGTTGTTGCGCGGCTTCTCCAGCTTCGGCAGCGTCGAAAAATCCCGCGCCAGCCCGCGCTCGACCGCGGCGACGATGTCCGCGCCCCATTTGGACTTCTCGAAGCCCTTCGGCACCGAGCGCAGATGGGCGAGCTTTTCCAGCGTGTTCGGCGCGTGGGTCGCGATATCGCTGATGGCCTCGTCGCGCAGCACGCGGCCGCGCGGCACGTCGCGGCTCTGCGCCTCCTGCTCGCGCCAGGCGGCGACCTCCATCAGGACCGCGAGATCCTTCGGCTTGCGCACCCGCGTCTTGAGCCGCTCCCAGGCGCGCTCGGGGTGGAAATCGTAGGTCCGGGGGGAGGTCAGGACCTCCATCTCGATGGAGACCCATTCGCTGCGCCGGCGCTTCTTGAGGTCGGCATCGAGCGCTGCGAACACGTCGCGCAAATGCGTGACGTCGGACACGGCGTAATGCATCTGCTCCTTGGTCAGCGGCCGGCGCGACCAGTCGGTGAAGCGGTGGGTCTTGTCGGGGCGGTGGCCGGTGACTTTCTCGACCAGCGCGTCGTAGGCGATGCTGTCGCCGTACCCCAGCACCATCGCGGCAACCTGGGTGTCGAACACCGGATGCGGGATGATGTTGGCCTGATGCCAGATGATCTCGATGTCCTGACGGGCGGCGTGGAAGACCTTCAGCACGGCCTCGTTGGCCATCAGCTCGAAGAACGGCTTGAGGTCGATCCCCTCGGCCAGGGTATCGACGACGACGGCTTCCTCGGCGCTGGCCATCTGCACCACGCATAGCAGCGGGTAGTAGGTGGTCTCGCGCAGGAACTCGGTATCGACGGTAATAACGGGGTGCTTGGCCAGCCGGCTGCAGGCAGCCGCGAGGTCAGCGGTGGTGGTAATCAAATCCATGAACGGCCCATGACACTTGATATCAGCCGTTCTGCCGAAAGTGCTGTGATGTCAAGGGGCTCGATGCGAATTCGAGCCTTGCTTTGGGCCGGAATCGCTTCTTCCGACAAAAATCCTATTCGTAGCGGACCCGGTGCGAGGATTTGCGGGCGCAGGGCAACGCCACCACGACCACGCACATGGCGACCAATGCCAATCCCAGGAACTCGAAAACCAACAAATCCACGGCAAATTCCCCCGACAGAACCGTTAGACTTGTCGGGGGTGCATTGAGGGTCTGTTAATTCCAATGGTTACCGGCGGCGGAATGGTGGACGAGGGGTTAATGAAGCGATGCTGCCGGGGGACTAGGCCCGGCGAGGGCTGGGCCGGCGCGCGGACCCATTGAACTTTCCCGGATTTGAACCGGACCATTTTGCTGAAGCCGCGCTCGTCAGCCTTGGGACGCACGACATAATCAATCACCCGCTTGCCGTCATCAGCTTTGGCAAGGCTGCGGCAAGGGTGTCCACGGCGGCGCGGACCTTGGGGGGCAGTCGGGGTGAACGGGGCCACAGTGCGTGGCAGTCATAGAGGAATTCAGGCTGGCCCCGGAGGAGACCGACCAGCGCGCCGGAGTTGAGGCGCTCGCGAACCAGCCAATAGGGTAGCCAGGCGAGCCCCATGCCTTGCGCCGCGGCATCGGCAATGGCCTCCAGATCGTCGAGCCTCAGCCTGCCGGTTGGCATGATCTCGCGCAGAGGCTGGTCTGCTTGCGGAAACAGCCACGGCCGAACGCGCCCGCGGCGGCGATAGATGATCGCCTGATGCGCGGAGAGATCGTCAATCGATTTCGGCTTGCCGTTGGTGCGCAAATACGTGCGAGCGCCGCACACCACCATGCGCTGGCTTGCGATGCGCCGCGCGATCAGGCCGGATTGATCATCGAGATCGCCGGTCCTGATCGCAAGATCGTAGCCGGCCTCGATGATGTCAGCGATCGGGTCGCCGAAGGAGAGGTCGAGCTCGAGATGCGGATACTTTCGCGCGAGCTTCATCAACAGCGGGGCGATGCAGTGCCGTCCGAGCAAGGAAGGCATGGTCACGCGCAGCTTTCCATGCGGCTCGGAACGCTCGTCGGCAACGACGGCGTCGGCGGCTTCGGCCTCGCTGAGCACCGCGCGGCAGCGCTCGTAATAGGCCTGGCCAGCCTCGGTCGGGCTCTGTCGCCGTGTGGTGCGGTTTAGGAGGCGGACGCCGAGGCGGTCTTCGAGGAAGCGCACATGCTTTCCGACCATCGGCCCCGACATCTCCAGGGCGTCGGCCGCAGCCGCGAACGAGCCGAGGTCCACAGCCCGGACGAACACGGCCATGCTGGTCAGGCGGTCCATGATTGAAAACTCCTGGTTTCGACTGTTCGCTTACTTTGCCGATTTATCCACTTCCTTGGGATCGGCATAGGTCCATTCAGTTCAATTGTTTTGGAGTGCATCCATGGCCCGCGTCGTTCGCTTTCACCGCCATGGCGGTCCCGAAGTGCTGGGTATCGAGACCGTCAACGTTCCGCCGCCGGCGAAGGGCGAGGTTCAGATTCGGATCAGGGCGCTCGGCCTCAACCGTGCGGAAGCCCTGTTGCGGTCGGGGTCCTACATCGAGACCGCCCAATTTCCGTCCGGTCTTGGTCTCGAGGCGGCGGGTCTTGTCGAGGCTGTCGGCGAAGGCGTGGCCGGCTTTGCGCCGGGCGATGCCGTCAGTATCGTGCCGCCGACATCCATGGTGCGATGGCCGGCTTATGCGGAGCTCGCAACTTTTCCGGCCGAACTCGTCGTAAAGCATCCACCCGATCTAAGCTTCGAGACAGCGGCAGCGCTATGGATGCAGTATCTGACGGCCTACGGCGCGCTGGTTGACATCGCCGGACTCTTGCGAGGGGACGTGGTCGCCATCACGGCGGCATCGAGCAGCGTCGGGCTTGCCGCAATCCAGATCGCGAACCGGATCGGGGCTGTCCCGGTCGCCCTGACCCGGACATCGACCAAGCGGCGGGCCTTGCTCGATGCCGGTGCCGCTTACGTCGTGGCCTCAGAAGAGGAGGATATCGCAGCGCGGCTGGCGGAGATCGCCGGTTCAAACGGCGTCCGTGTGGTGTTTGATGCCGTCGGCGGTCCGGCGTTCGAGCCGCTGACTGCGGCGATGGCGCCGGGCGGCATCCTGATCGAATATGGCGGTCTGAGCCCTGAGCCGACGCCGTTCCCACTCTTCAACGCGTTGACCAAGAGCCTGGTCCTGCGCGGCTACCTCGTGCACGAGATCGTGCGCGATCCGACGCGACTTGGGCGGGCCAAGGCTTTCATCCTCGATGGGGTGGCGGACGACACGTTGAAGCCGATCATCGCGCGAACGTTCAAGTTCGAGGATATTGTCGAGGCGCATCGCTTCCTTGAGTCGAACACGCAGTTCGGCAAGATTGTCGTGACGATCTGAACCGGCCCGTCCAAACGAATTCGGCGCCCCACATGGCGGAGCGCCGAAATACGTTTGCCGTTTGAAGTGGCCTTACGGCAGCTTCAGCGACGTCTCTGCATTGTACGGCTTCAGCGTCTCGTCGGCGGCCTTCTGGGCGGCGGCGAGGGCTTCCTTCGGCTGCTTCTTGCCGTTGAGGACCAGCATCACCTCGTCCTCAAGATTCTTGCGCACCGGCACGGTCTTGTAGGTCGCGAACCAGGGCTTTGCGACGTCGAGCTGCTCGACGGCGGTCTTGGCGTCCGGGTTCTTGTTGAGGAAGTCCACCATCTCAGGCGTCTTGTAGGCGGCCATGTTGGGCGCGAAATAGCCGGTGGCGCGGCTCCACCAGCCGCTCTTCTCGGGCGAGGTCATCCACTTGATCAGCGTCCAGGCGGCCTTCTGCTTGTCGGCCTCGAGCCCGGCCGGAACGATCAGCGAGGCGCCGCCGATCGGCACGGCGTTGCGGACGTTGCGCGGGATGAAGGCGACCTTGTAGGCGAATTTGGCGTTGTCGCGCACATAAGTGAGCGAGCCCGTCGACAGCATCATCATCGCGGCATTGCCAGAGATGAAGGAGGTGCTGACGGCAGGGCCGGGTGTGGCGCCGGGCGCGTGGACCTTGTGCTTGTAGACAAGGTCATTCCACCAGGTGAGCGCGCCCAGCATCGAGGGCGTATCGTAATAGACTTCGCCGCCGAACTCCTCGTTGTAGTAGCGCCCGCCATTGGACATGGTGAGCGTTTCCATCATCCAGCCGCAATAGTCGTAGGCGCAGGGGATCGCGATGCCCCATTGGGTCACCTTGTCGCCCTCGCGCTTGGTCAGCTTCTTGGCCCAGTCGGTGAGCTCGGCCCAGGTCTGCGGCGGCTTGCTCGGATCGAGGCCGGCTTCCTTGGCCTTGTCGGCGTTGATGTAGAGCAGCGGCGTCGAATTGTGGAACGGGACGCCGTAGACCGAGCGGTTGATCACCGCATTGCCCTGCAGCGCGGGGAAGAACTGGCCGAGGAACTGCTCTTTGGTGGTGCCGTCGGCCTTGATCAGGGCATCGAGATTGGTGAGCTCGTTCTCGATCTGCATGTCGAGCAGGAAGTTGGCCGACATGATCACGGCGGACGGCGGTTTGCCGGCCTTGATCGCGGCGCGCGTCTTGATCAGGGTGTCGTCATAGGAGCCGGTGTAGACCGCGGTCGCCTTGACGTCCGGATGGGTCTCGTTGAACTCCTTGATCAAGGTGCCCATGTCGCGGGCGAGCTTGCCGTCGACGGGGACGGGGAAGAACAGATCGATCTCGGTCGGACCTTCGCCGGCGAGAGCCGGAAAGGCGAGGGCGCCTGCCATTGAGCCTGCGATGGCGAGGCCCAGCATGAGCCTGCGGGAGAACAGCATCGAAAAATCTCCTATTTGATGCCTGAGGTGACGAAAGAGCTGATGAAGCGCTTCTGGAAGATCAGGAAGGTGACGAGCAGCGGCGCGATCACCATCAGCGTGCCGGCCGCGATGGTGCCCCACGCCTGCGTGCCTTCGGCGGTCTTGGTGAAGACCGAGAGCCCGACCGTGAGCGGCCGCTTGTCAGGCGAGTTGATCACCATCAGCGGCCACAGGAAGTCGTTCCAGTGGCTGGTGACGGAGATGATGGCGAAGGCCGAGAAGCTCGGCATCGACAGCGGCACGTAGATGTGACGGATGCGCTGGAACAGGCTGGCGCCATCGATCAGGGCTGCGTCTTCCAGCTCGGTCGGAATGGCTTCGAACGCCTGGCGCATCAGGAAGGTGCCGAAGGCGGAGGCGAAGAACGGCATCATCACGCCGGTGAGCGTGTCGTAGAGGCCGAGTTGCGCCACCAGCGACAGGTTCGGTACGATCAGCAGCACCGGCACCAGCATCAGCTGCATCAGGAACAGATAGAAGATCAGCGTCTTGCCGACGAAGGCGAGGCGCGCAAAGGCAAAGCCCGCCAGCGTGATCGTGGCGAACTGCACCAGCAAAATGCCGGCGCAGATGATCGTGGTGTTGAGCGTGTAGCGCGGGAAATCGCCGATCTCCCAGGCATCCCTGACATTGTCGAGCGTCGGCTTCAGGCTCGGCATCAGCTCGGCCATGGCATTGATGCCGTCGGAGGCCGGGCGCAGCGTCGCCACGACCATCCACAGGAACGGGATGAGCCAGACGATCGCGAGCAGCACGGTCAGCAGGAAGCCGAGCTTGGGCGTGATCTCGCCCCTTGTGGCGAGCGGAGCGTCCCTGAACAGGCGGTCGATCAGCTTCATGGCCCGCCCTCGCGGTTGGCCATGGTGCGGAAGGAGAGCGCGGTGAGGCCCATCAGCGCGGCGAGCGTCAGCAGCGTCGCGGCCGAGGCCTTGCCGACGTCGTAATGCTCGACCGCCTGCTGGTAGATGTAGAACAACACGAGATTGGTCGCGTTCGACGGTCCGCCCTGGGTCATGACGAAGACGTGGTCGACCTGTGTCACCGCGTTGAGCGTGGCGATCACGATGACAAACAGGAAGGTGGGCTTGAGCTCCGGCAGGATGATGTGGCGGAAGCGCATGTAGGGCCCGGCGCCGTCGAGATGCGCGGCCTCCATCACGTCTTCGGGCACGGCTTGAAGGCCGGCGAGGAAGAACAGCATGTAATAGCCGGCGTTCTTCCAGATCGTGATGACCATGATCGCATAGAGCGCGATGTCGGGGTCGCCGAGCCAGTTCGGCAGCACCGGAAGCAGGCGGCCGATATAGTAGTCGAGCAGGCCGACATTGGGCAGGAAGATGAACATGAACAGCGCCGAGGCCGCGACCATCGGGATCAGCACCGGCAGGAACAGCGCGGCGCGCAGCGCGCTGCTCACGGCGTTGGTGCGCGATAGCGCCAGCGCGAACAAGAGTGCAAGCCCGATGCTTGGGACCGCGGTGCCGACCGCATAGATGAGGTTGTTGACGACGGCGCCGGAGAAGGCGGGATCGGCCAGCACCGCTGCGATGTTGTCAAGGCCGACGAAGCGGACCGGCGCCTTTGGCGTGGCGCGCTGGTAGAGCGCATCGATAAGCACGCGGCCCATCGCGCCATAGGTGAACAGCGCGAGAAAGATCAGCGAGGGCAGCAACAGGAGATAGGCGGGCAGTGAAGCTTTGAAGCGCGTGCCGAGGCGCTTCAGGACGTCAAGGCGCGGCGCCGTTGAGGTCGCGACCGGAAGAGCCGCGGGTTCGGCGAGGCTCATCTCACCGCGCCGGAAAGTTGAGTGCATAGTCGCGGCCGTCCGTTCCCGCCGGTGGCTCGAAGGGGAAGCGCAGACTGGTGTCGAGGAAGTCGTGGCTGTGTACGACGAGGTTCTCGTCGTCGATCAGCACGACGCCATAGGCGGGGGGCTCGTGGCTGGCCAGATGCGGCGCGCCAGCGTCGAGCTCGAACCAGACCTGGTGGTTGGTGCCGCGCAGGGTGGAGAACGGGATCTTGCCGTAGCTGCCGAAGATCGGCCGGTGCACATGGCCGAAGAAGAGGTGACGGATGCGCGCGCGATAGGGCGCGATCACCTCGGCGAACTCCGCGCTCTGTTTCAGCCCGATCTCGTCCATCGCATGGACGCCGATCGGGAAGGGCGGGTGATGCATGAACACGACGAACTGCTGGCCGGCGGGCGCAGCCGCGAGCGTCTTCGCGAGCCAGTCGAAGCGCTTGGCGCACATCTCGCCGGCGTGGCTGGTCTCGTCCAGCGTGTCGAGGAAGACGAACAGGCCATGCTCGGTGGTGCGCGTGCCCTGCACGAAGCCGTTTGAATCGCGCGGCGCGGCCTTAAGCGCGTCGAGGCAGGTGACGCGGCGGTCGTGATTGCCGACTATGGCGATGTACGGGATCTTTAGCGCCGACATCGCGTCTGCGAAATTGGCGTAAGACTCCGGCTCGCCCCAATGGGTGAGGTCGCCGGTCACGACCGCGAAGGCGGCGTCGGACTGGTGCGTGTTGATGTCGGCGATCGCAGCATCCAACCGGGCGCGCGGATCGAGGCCATAGAGCGTCAAGCCGGGGTTCGCCAGATGCGTGTCGGTGATGTGGATGAATTTGAAGGGCATGGCGCGCTTTGTCGGGACGGTTGGAGGATGGGCGCCTCCGGCAGGACGACCCTGACAGGCGGTTAGAGCGCGTGTGTTTCCGTTTGATGACAGGGGTTCCTGCGTCCACAGCAGCGCGCTGCGCACGGTGGATTAGCCGAAGGGGTAATTCAACGTTCCGGCTTACCTTGAGTTGCGGTGCTGCGCGGAGCAGAGCTAATCTAAGCGCGCAAACTCGGTTCTTGTCCCGCGGATCGAGCTAACGATCGATCGCGCGCAGGCGCTTGATCTCGGCGATCAATCTCGGAATGTCCTGTCGCGCGTTGGCGATGAATTCCTGATCGGCGAGCGTCGCGCCAGTGAGGTAGACGTCTTCGCCTCCGGTCTGGACAAAGTCCGATCCGCTTAGTTTATCGCGCTTCTCGATGAACGATTTCCAAGGACCCGCGGTCGCCTGCTCGCAGCGCGCCTTGATCGCCCCGATCTCGTCATCTGTCAGGGCCGAGAGCTGCGTCATCTTGCAATCCAGAACAGGTCTACGTTCCGCAGAACGTCCGCAACACCCGCTGGTCCGGCAGCGGAGGATCGGCATAGGCGGCGTAATCCGGCTGGTCCTCGAACGGTTCTGCCAGCACCTTCACCAATTCCTCGAACGGCGCGTAATTGTCATCGTTGACCGCGGCCTGGATGACGGCCTCGATGCGGTGGTTGCGCGGGATGAAGGTGGGATTGACGGCGTGCATGGCGACTTGCCGCTCGGCAGCGCCCTGCGGCTCAAGCGCGATGCGGGCGCGCCAGCGGCCGGCCCATTCGTCGAAGGCGGCGGGCTCCATGAACTGCGCACGCGCATCGGCGCTGTCATCAACGGCGGCATCGCCGAGCTTGCGGAAGGTGAGGGTGAAGTCGGCCTGGTTCTTGGCCATGGCGACGAGCAGGTCCTGGATCAGCGCGTCGTCGCCGTCGCGCTCCGTGAACAGGCCGATCTTTTTGCGCAGGCCGGCTTGATAAGCCGCGCTGAACTGGTCGGAGAAGGCGCCGAGGATGTCCTGGGCTTCGGCGACCGCTTTCTCCTGCTCGTCCGAGAACAGCGGCAGCAGGCATTCGGCGAGGCGCGTCAGATTCCAAAGCGCGATGCGCGGCTGGTTGGCGTAGGCGTAGCGGCCCATCTCGTCGATCGAGGAAAACACCTGCGAAGGGTTGTAGGCGTCCATGAAGGCGCAGGGGCCGTAATCGATGGTCTCGCCCGAAATCGAAGAGTTGTCGGTATTCATGACGCCGTGGATGAAGCCGACCAGCAGCCAGCGCGCGACGAGATCGGCCTGGCGCGCGACGACGCCGGCGAGCAGCGCGTGATAGGGCCGCTCGGCGCCGACTAGTTCGGGATAGTGCCTGGCGATGACGTGGTCGGCGAGCCGGCGGATCGCCTCGGTGTCACGGCGCACGGCGAAGAACTGGAAGGTGCCGACGCGGATATGGCTGGAAGCAACACGCGTCAGCACCGCGCCGGGCAGCGCGGTCTCGCGGATGACGTGCTCGCCGGTAACGACGGCGGCAAGCGAGCGCGTGGTCGGGATGCCCAGCGCATGCATGGCCTCACTGACGATGTATTCGCGCAAGACCGGCCCGAGCGCCGCGCGGCCATCGCCGCGGCGGGAGAACGGGGTGGGGCCCGATCCCTTGAGCTGGATGTCGCGGCGGATCCCGTCGCTGTCGATGACCTCGCCGAGCAGGATGGCGCGGCCATCGCCGAGCTGCGGCACGAACTGCCCGAACTGGTGGCCGGCATAGGCCATGGCGATCGGATCGGCGCCGGCGGGAACCGTCTTGCCGGCCAGGATCTCGGCGCCCTCCGGGGTTTCCAAGAGGTCCGGATCGAGCCCGAGCTGGGCCGCCAGCGGCCGGTTCAGCTTGATCAGCCGGGGGGCGGCGACAGGGGTCGGCGCGACGCGGGCAAAGAAGCTGTCCGGCAGCGCCGAATAGGAGTTCTGGAAGGGGAAATGCACTGTCATGGCCTCAAGATAGGGCTGGAACGGCTGATGGCAAAGGGATGGGCCCGGATCGGGCAAAAATGGGCGCTTCCGGCTCAAAACAGGCCGTTCCCTTGGTTGCCGCCCCCGGCCTCGTCGGGTAAACCCTGCCGCAATCTCGGACCGGCCCTTACAGGCCGTCCGATTCGTTTCCTCCGACATCATTTTTGGGACGACCATGCATCGCTACCGGTCACATACATGCGGCGCGCTCCGCGAGAGCAACATCGGCGAGACGGTCCGCCTGTCAGGCTGGGTCCATCGTGTCCGCGACCATGGCGGCGTGCTGTTCATCGACCTGCGCGACCATTACGGCCTGACCCAGTGCGTGGTCGACCCGGACTCGCCGGCGTTCTCGCTGGCCGAGAAGCTGCGCTCGGAATTCGTGGTGCGGATGGACGGCAAGGCCCGCCGCCGCCCCGAGGGCACCGACAATGACGATCTGCCGACCGGCAAGATCGAGATCTACGTCACCGAGATCGAGGTGCTGGGTCCGGCCGGCGACCTGCCGCTGCCGGTGTTCGGCGACCAGGAATATCCTGAAGACATCCGCCTGAAGTACCGCTTCCTCGACCTGCGCCGCGAAAAGCTGCACCAGAACATCATGACGCGCGTCGAGATCATCAAGTCGATGCGCAGGCGCATGGAGGGGCAGGGCTTCTTCGAGTTCAACACCCCGATCCTGACCGCGTCCTCGCCGGAAGGCGCGCGCGACTTCCTGGTGCCCTCGCGCATCCATCCCGGCAAGTTCTATGCGTTGCCGCAAGCGCCGCAGCAGTACAAGCAGCTGCTGATGATGTCGGGCTTCGACCGCTACTTCCAGATCGCGCCGTGCTTCCGCGACGAGGACCCGCGCGCCGACCGCCTGCCGGGCGAGTTCTACCAGCTCGACGTCGAGATGAGTTTTGTGACTCAGGAAGACGTGTTCGCGGCGATGGAGCCGGTCATCACGGGCGTGTTCGAGGAGTTCGCCAAGGGCAAGCCGGTCACGAAGGGATGGCGCCGGATTCCGTTTGCCGAGGCGCTGCGCAAATACGGTAGCGACAAGCCGGATCTGCGCAACCCGATCGAGATGCAGGACGTCTCCGAGCACTTCCGCGGCTCCGGCTTCAAGGTCTTTGCGCGCATGCTCGAGGATCCCAAGAACCAGGTCTGGGCGATCCCGGCACCGGGCGGCGGCTCGCGCGCCTTCTGCGACCGCATGAATTCGTGGGCGCAAGGCGAGGGCCAGCCCGGCCTCGGCTACATCATGTGGCGCGAGGGCGGCGAGGGTGCAGGTCCCCTTGCGAACAACATCGGGCCGGAGCGCACCACCGCGATCCGTGCGCAGATCGGCGTGAAGGAAGGCGATGCCGCCTTCTTCGTCGCCGGCGACCCCGACAAGTTCTGGAAGTTCTCAGGATTGGCCCGCAACAAGGTCGGCGAGGAATTGAACCTCACCGACAAGGAGCGGTTCGAGCTCGCCTGGATCGTCGACTTCCCGATGTACGAGTACAATGAGGACGACAAGAAGGTCGATTTCTCGCACAACCCATTCTCGATGCCGCAGGGCGGCCTGGGCGCGCTGAAGGGTCAAGATCCGCTGACCATCAAGGCGTTTCAGTACGACATCACCTGCAACGGCTACGAGATCGCTTCGGGCGGCATCCGCAACCACGTGCCGGAAGCGATGGTGAAGGCGTTCGAGATCGCGGGCTATGGCGAGCAGGAAGTGGTCGACCGCTTCGGCGGCATGTACCGCGCCTTCCAGTATGGCGCGCCGCCGCATGGCGGCATGGCCGCCGGTGTCGACCGCATCGTGATGCTGCTTTGCGGCACGAACAATCTGCGCGAGATCTCGCTGTTCCCGATGAACCAGCAGGCGATGGATTTGCTGATGGGCGCGCCGTCGGATGCGACCACAAAACAGCTTCGCGAGCTGCATGTGCGGGTGAATCTGCCGCAGAAGTGAGTGGTGCATGCCCCGGACGCAGCGCAGCACGGTAGTGATGCGCTGCTGAGCCGGGGCCCACATTTCGGCGAACAGCAGGCTTTCTCGGTCCCGGCTCTGCGCCGCGTCACTGCGTGCCGCAGCGCGTCCGGGACACGAGAGCTACAACCCCGTCGACGCCTCGATCCTGAACTGCGCCAGCGCGATGATCGGTTCGTTCTCGAGGACGTCCATTAGCTGAAGCACCGGTAGCTTGCCGAACGGCGTCAGCTTGATGCTCAGCGTTTGCCCGGAGGTCTCGACGAAGCCGGCGAGTGCATCGACCGCGACTCTGGCATCGAGATTGGAGGCCGCGATCCTCTCACCCTGCGTCCGGATCATCGCAACGAGGGCGCTGCGCGCGGCATCACGGCTGACATTCTGCACGCGCGCGAACTGGGCCACGACAAGATCGACAACGCCGCGATCGCGCAAGGACAGCTCGATTGCGCCGGTCTCGATCTGCGCCAATTGGCCCATAGCCTCTAGCGGGTCCGTCGTGGTGAAGAGGTCGCGCGGCACCTTGGCGAGCGCCACGCTTACCTGCGCTTTGGCGAGGTTGCCGAGATCGAGCGTGGCCGGCGCCAGCGCGAATGCGCCTGACGCTTCCGTCCAGGCCGCGCCGAGATCGAGGTCGATTGCGAGCTTATCCACGCCTGCCACGATCAGCGGCTGCAGGACCGGATTGGCGGGATCGGTCGGCGTGACCATCTTCACGACCAGACTGGCCTTGCTCGGGATCGATCCCACCAGTTGGCCCCAGTTCAGGCTGATCGTGTCGACGGTGATGGGCTGCCGCGCGTTCTCATGCGGCGCAACCACGCCCTTGACCTCGGCGCCTTCGAGCACCCGGAACAGGCCCAGCATCTGATCGGGCGAGGGCGGTTGCCCGGGATTGGTGAGACCCGAGGCCCAGCGCATCAGGTTCGGCATGCTGAAGGATTTGAGCGCGAAGCGCTCCATCTTGAATTGACCCTGCGGCGAGGGTGCATCGACGCCCTCGATCGCGAATTCGCCCTGCCGGTAGCGGATCGCGTTGATCTTCCCTGTTCCCTGCGGTGTGCCAATCGAGGTCTTGCCGATCTCGGCCTTGCCGATGCGAATGCCGTCGTAGAATCCGGCGACCTTCTCCATCAGCTCGCGCGTTTGCGTCGGCGTTGGCGGGGCCGACTTATCCTGCGGCAGCATGGCAAACATCTCGAACAAATGGAGCTTCGACGGCTGCACGTCGATGTCGTCCATGGCGAAGCCGTCGATATCCATACGCAGGCCCAGCGCGGACTTTAGCACATAAGGGCCGCTCGAGATTTGCCGGTAGACCCGACGGTAGCTGTCGTCACCGCTCGTCTGCGGATCGAGTGCGGCGAGGATCGGGGTCGAGTCGAAATCATTGACGATGATGCCGGAGATCTCTCCAGTCAGCTTGTCCGCCTTGCCCGGTTGCGTAACGTTGATCGTGAAGGTGGCACGGTCCGTCTTCATTGCCTCCACTTTGCCGCGGCCGAGGTTTTGGAGCGCGAGGCCGGAATAGACTGCTTCACCGCTGCCGCTGCCCGCGTCGAAACTGATGTTGATGGACGGGATCATCACGGACGTTGCTGTCACGCTCGCAAACTGGTCGAGCACGAACCGGTACACGTCGCCCAAGGAGCTCGATGCCGGCACGTTTTGAACGCGGAGGGGACCCGCATAGTCGCGCAGCGTCACCTGCGGGATCTTGTAGGCCACTTTCAGCTTGCCGGGGCCGACTTCATCCAACGCAATCTCGACACCCGAGATGTCGATGCCGTCAGCGGCAAAGCGCGTCTCACCGATCTGGCGGACGCCCGAGCTCTTGAAGGCGCCGATCTTGATGTGCCCCTGCAACGGGTTGCCGGGATCGATTGCAATGTCCTCGATCGTCAGCGTCCGGCTCGACTGTTCGAAGGCGATCTTGCCGTGGCTGGCTTTGCTGCCGCCGGCGCGAAGCCGCTCGAACGCCGCCTCGACCTCGCTGGTCATCCGATGCTGGACATAGAGGTTGAAGCCGAGCCATCCGCCCGAGCCGAGTACGGCTGCCGCGATCAGGCCGATCAGGATTCGCTTCATTCCCAGCTCCAGTTGCTCGTTTTGCGCCGCGCAACCTGCCATATTCGCGAAACGCCGCGCGGTCCAGGGAAAGCTATGGTTTTCAAATATTTGACCGCGCGCCCTGTTGATGGGCGCGCAATCGGATGTTGCCACCGGGGCGCCCGGCGTGCTTCATCCCGTTTCCATGACCCGGAAATACGGTCCGCTTGGACAGCCGCTTTCGGATCGTGCATTTTTGAGGCCGGTAACGCGAGGCGAGACACCGCATGTCGTCCTATTCTGATGATCTCCACCAGGCGGCGCTCGCCTACCATCGTCTGCCGCGCCCTGGAAAGCTCGAGATCCAGGCAAGCAAGCCGCTTGCCAACCAGCGCGACCTCGCGCTGGCCTATTCGCCGGGCGTCGCCGCGGCCTGCACCGAGATCGCCAAGAACCCGGCGGAAGCCGCCACGCTGACCACCCGCGCCAATCTGGTCGCCGTGGTCTCCAACGGTACCGCCGTGCTCGGCCTTGGTAATATCGGCCCGCTGGCCTCCAAGCCGGTGATGGAGGGCAAGGCCGTCCTGTTCAAGAAATTCGCCGGCATCGACGTGTTCGACATCGAGATCGCCGCCGACACCATCGACCGCGTGGTGGAGACCGTCGCGGCGCTCGAGCCGACCTTCGGCGGCATCAATCTGGAAGACATCCGCGGACCGGAGTGCTTCGAGATCGAGGCGCAGCTCAAGGAGCGCATGAAGATCCCGGTTTTCCATGACGACCAGCACGGGACCGCCATCATCGTCGCCGCCGCCATCACCAACGGCCTCAGGCTAAACGGCAAGAAGCTGTCCGAGGTCAAGATCGTGGCGTCGGGGGCAGGGGCCGCGGCGATCGCCACGCTGAACCTGCTGGTGTCGATGGGCGCGCAGCGCAAGAACATCTGGGTCTGCGACATCGACGGCCTCGTACATGAGGGCCGCAACACCACGATGGACCGCTGGAAGGCGGTCTATGCGCAAAAGACCGAGAAGCGCACGCTCGCCGATGTCATCGGCGGCGCCGACATCTTCATCGGTCTCTCGGCGCCCGGCGTGCTCAAGCCCGACATGGCCAAGGCCATGGCCGACAAGCCGCTGATCATGGCGCTCGCGAACCCGACGCCTGAGATCATGCCGGAAGAGGCGCGCAAGGTGCGCCCTGACGCCATGATCTGCACCGGCCGCTCCGACTATCCCAACCAGGTCAACAACGTTCTCTGCTTCCCCTTCATCTTCCGCGGTGCGCTCGATGTCGGCGCCAGCGCCATCAACGAGGAGATGAAGCACGCTGCCGTCGAGGCCATCGCGCAGCTCGCGCGTGAGGCGCCGTCGGACGCGGTCGCGCAAGGTTTTGATACCGGCGAGACGCAAGGGTTCGGCCCGGGCTCGCTGATCCCGAGCCCGTTCGACCCGCGCCTGATCCTGCGCATCGCGCCGGCGGTGGCGAAGGCGGCGATGGAGTCCGGCGTCGCGACGCGGCCGATCACCAATTTCGACGAATACACCGCGCTGCTCGAGCGCTTCGCCTTCCGTTCCGGCCTCGTCATGAAGCCGATGTTCGCCAAGGCCAAGACCCAGCCGGTGCGCGTGATCTACGCCGAAGGCGAGGACGAGCGCGTGCTGCGCGCCACGCAGGTGGTGCTGGAGGAGAATTTGGCGCGGCCGATCCTGGTCGGCCGTCCTTCGGTCGTGGAGGCGCGCATCAAGCGCTTCGGCCTCTCGATCCGCGCCGGCAAGGATTTCGACCTCGTCAATCCCGAGGACGATCCGCGCTATCGCTCCTATGTGCAGTCCTATGTCGAGGTCGCCGGCCGCCGCGGCGTGACGCCGGATGCGGCACGCACTGTGGTGCGTACCAACAACACGGTCATCGCTGCGCTCGCGGTCACGCGCGGGGAGGCGGATGCCATGCTCTGCGGCGTCGAGGGCCGCTACATGAGCCATCTGCGCCATGTCCGCGAGATCGTCGGTTTTTGCCCGGGCATCAGCGACTACGCGGCGCTGGCACTCCTGATCACCAGCAAGGGCGCCTTCTTCATCGCCGACACGCAAGTTCGTCCCAATCCGAGCGCTGAGGAGCTCGCCGAGATCGCATCGCTCGCCGCGGTCCACGTCCAGCGCTTCAACATCAAGCCGAAGATCGCCTTCGTCTCGCACTCGGATTTCGGCAGCTACGACACCGATTCCTCGCGCAAGATGCGCCGCGCGACCCAGCTGCTCAAGGAAAAGCATCCGGAGATCGAGGCCGACGGCGAGATGCAGGGCGATACTGCGCTCTCCGCTGCCGCGCGAAAAATGGTGTTGCCGCATTCCAATCTCGAGGGCGAGGCCAACATCCTGATCATGCCGACGCTGGACACCGCCAACGTCGCCTATCAGATGATCAAGTCGCTGGCGGACGCGCTCCCCGTCGGCCCGATCCTGGTCGGCCCGGCGCGCCCGGCGCATATCCTGACGCCGTCGGTGACGGCGCGCGGCATTCTCAACATGACGGCCGTCGCGGTCGTCGAAGCGCAGGAGCGCGCCGCTCGGCAGCCGACGTTGTTCACGTAGGCCTCTAGCGTCATCGGCGCTGCAATCCCTTCTCCCCTTGTGGGAGAAGGTGGCGCGAAGCGCCGGATGAGGGGTTGTTTCCGCGCCTCGGGATCTCGCGAGCTTCCGCGCCGAGTGATACCCCTCATCCGTCTCGCCGCTTTGCGGCGAGCCACCTTCCCCCACAAGGGGAGAAGGGAAGAGACCGCCAATCTTGAATTGCTTTCAGTTCTCCATTTCCCCGTTTGTAAAGCGGCGCGCGACTCTTCATAATCCTCACGCGTTCCGCGCTTTGAGCTTGCCAAGAGGCCGATCATGCCAGCGTTCGTGACTTTCGGGCGAATCCTGTTCGCCGTGCTGTTCATCTACACGGGCGCGACCAAGCTCTTTGCCATCCAGGCGACCGCCGACTTCATCGCCACCAAGGTGGTGGTCCCCGACCTCGTCGCGCCTTATGCCAAGCAGGTGGAGACGGCCACCGCCATGACCACGCCGCAGCTGCTGGCGATCGCGGTCGGCGCGCTCGAGATCATCGCCGGGCTGATGATCGCGCTGAATTTCGGCGCGCGGTTCTTCGCGATGCTGCTGATCATCTACGTCGCGGTCGCGACCGTGCTGTTCGACGATTTCTGGAACCAGGCGCCGCCCGACAACGCCAAGATGGTGGTCGACGCGCTGAAGAACCTTTCGATCATCGGCGCCTTGTTCATGATCATGGGATACGGCCGCACCACGCGTCCGGCCGAAGCGGCGTACGGAGACGTCTGACGGCCTACGTTCGGCGCCAGGGTGTCACGGTCACCTCATGCGCCGCATCGAGCAAATACGGCGCGCTCGGCTGCATCCCGTGCGACGTCAGCACCTGCTGCGGGCTGCGCTGGGGTACGCCGACGAAACAGCCTTCGCCGCCGGGCAGGCGCAGATGCGGGGCTTCCGATAGCCAGAACGTATCGTAGCGGCCCATGAACATCTCGAACACGGCTGGGCCGCCGATGACGGCGACCATGCCGGTGGCGACATCGGCAAAGGCGCAGGCCTCCTCGAAGCTCGCCTGTTCCGGATTCCACAGCGTCGCGTTCGGCATCTCCGGATCGACGGTGAGCGCCTTGATCTTGCGGGTCAGGATCAGCCGCTTGCGCTTCGGCGAGTTCGGCTGCTGCTCATGCGAGTTGCGGCCGTGCACGATCAGCGCGGCGCGATCGAGCGCCTGCTCGAAGAACAGCTTGTCGCCGTCGAACTTCAGGCTGTCGGGCATGACGTGGCTCGCGTCGGCGAGCATGCCGTCCGCAGAGACGATGACGTAGCCTTCGATACGGAAAGACAATGGCCGTCTATTCGGAAACGGTCGTCACCACGGAATTGACCGGGCGCTGGCTCACCGTCGGCAGCTTGGCGTCCTTGAGCAGCTCCTGGTCGTATTCGGGCAGCGACGAGGCCGGGAATTTGGCGCGCATCGCCACCACCTTGTAGCCGCCGGCCTTCAGGCGCTTGAGCAGCTCGGGCAGGGCTTCCGCCGTGTGCTTCTGGAAGTCGTGCATCAAGATGATGCCCTTGCCCTTGGTGTCGAGCTTCTTCATCACGGTCTCGACCACCTTCTCGGGCTTGGAGGCCTTGAAGTCGAAGGAGTCGATATCGCAGGAGAAGATCGCAGTGTTGCGGTTGCCGAGATAGGTGACCATCTCCGGCGGATGCTGAAGCGCCGGGAAGCGGAAGAACGGTGAGGGCGAGATGCCGCCGAGCGCCCACTTCACCGCGGAAAGGCCCTTCTCGATCTCTTCCTTGCGCTGCGCTTCCGTGAGCTTCTTGTTGTTGAGATTGGCGTGCGACCAGGTGTGGGTGCCAACGGTGTGGCCGGCGTTGTAGACCTGCTTCAGGATCTCCGGCTCATAGGTCGCGTGCTTGCCGATCGAGAAGAAGATGCCGGTGGTGCATTCGTCGGCGAGCGCCTTCAGCACAGCGGGCGTGTTCTTGGGCCAAGGGCCGTCGTCGAAGGTCAGCACCACCTCCTTATCGCGCAGGAAGTCGAGCTCCTTGAAATGCTCGAAGCCGAAGCCCGGACCGCCCGTGGTGTCGATCTCGACGGTGCGGGCGACACCGAGCGCGCCCGGCGTGTTGCAGGCCGCGCGGGCCGGCTGCGGCGCCTGCTTGGGCGGAGGCGGATTGACGAAGCCTGCCGGCGCGGCGGCTGCCGCGGGAGCTGCCGGCGGAGCCGCAGCAGGCGCGGCCGTGGCCGGCGTCGCCGCGGGTGCGGCTTGCGTCGCAGCTGCGGGCTTTGCGGCCGGGGTCTGCGACCATGCTGCGCCGGTCATTGCAACCGACATCGCGCTTGCCAAAATCAGTCCTGCCGCCACACGCATGGTGTTGTCCTCGAGATTGATCCCGTTGTTCCGCCGCTGCTTTTCGCCCTCGGCAAAAACCGTCCTGCCCCAAACGATCCTAGCCTAGATGGTGGGCCATCGCCATTGCAACGGCTGTTTGGCATCCCGCCACAATTGTGCCCAGCCGGATTGGGGCGCCGCGCGTCAACTGTCGGCCAGCGTCCTGGCAATGGCCGTCTTGATCCGCGTGTCGGCCGGTTCGACCGCGGACGGAAAGACCTCGGCAATATAGCCGTCGCGCCCGATCAGGTATTTGTGGAAGTTCCAGCGCGGAACTTCCCGCGGCCGCGCGTCGGCGGCCCATTTGTAGAAGGGATGCGCCTTCGCGCCGACGACGTTCGCCTTGGCCGCAACCGGGAAGGTAACACCATATTGGTGGTGGGCGGTCTCCGTGATCTCGCTAGTGCCGCCCGGCTCCTGGCCGCCGAAATCGTTGGAGGGGACGCCGATCACGGTGAGCCCGCGCGCGCGAAACTCGCTCCAGATCTCCTGCAGGCCGGCATATTGTGGCGTGTAGCCACAGAGCGAGGCCGTGTTGACCACCAGCACCGGTTTACCGGTGAAAGCGGCAAGGCGGATGTCCTCGCCGGACAAAGCGGGGAAGGAGAAGGCATAGGCCGAGATCCGGCTCATGCCGCCATCGGCGAGCGCGCGCGTTGCCGGCACGAGCATGCCTGCAAGCGCCGCGGTGAGCATGGTTCTGCGATTCATCATGACGGCGTCCCCCGAAATGATCCGGGCCGCATGTTACTCCGCCGCTGCGACCTGCTTCGTCAACACCGCGTTATCGGGGCGTCGTGAAACAGGTCAGTACAGGCGGACGATGAAATCGGTGCCTTCGCCGGTCTCGCCCTGGTTGATGCCCTGGTCCGAGATGATGATCGAGCCGCCTGATGTCAGCATCTCGTTGATCTTCGCCATGGTGTCGGCGGGGATCGAGATGCGGTCGAGGGCCGCGGCCGGGCTGTCCGGCGTGACCACGGGCTTGGGAGTCACAGGCTTGGCGGCGACGGGGATCACCGCCGCGCCACCCTTGCGGCGCGTGAGGCGGCTGTCGTCCTCGCGGGCCGCGGAACGGGCGGAGACCGGCAGCGACAGCACCGACCAACGCAGCGCATTGGAGTCCGTCTTGTCGAGCTCGGCGGTGAAGATATGCGTGCCGAGCGGACGGTCGCTCGTGGCAATCGTGATCGGGACCTCGAAAAGCGGCGCGAAATTCTGCCGCACGTAGAGCTTGGAATCCTTGCGACTGATGAAGACGGCGATCTGGCCCGCCCGCTTGGGCGCTTCCGGCTTTGCGGCCACCGCCGGTTCGGCAACGCGGCCGTCATCCTTCTTCGCGTCGGGCGAGGCGGCGAGCGCAGGTGCAGTGGCCGGCGCATCGGGCGTCTTCGCGGAGTCCGCGGCTTCAGTCTTGACCGGCTCGGTCTTGACAGCTTCGACCTTGTCGGTGGCGGTCTTGTCGTCGCTAGCCGGCTTGGCGGCTTCCTCCGATTGAGGCTTGGCCGCGTCGGATGCCTCGGCCGTCTTGGTCTTGTCAGCCGGCACGGCGGCTTCCTCGCGGGCTGACGCATTGCCCGTGGTCACATCCGACATCGCGACGTGTCCGACGGAGGTGCGCAGCTCGAGCACGCTGTCGGCGCTGGCAGTTTTGGTCTCGGCGGCTTTGGTCGGCGCGGCGCCCTTGTCGGCCTTGTCGCCGACATTGGTCTGCGGCTCCAGGCTGGCCGCAGGCTGCGGCGGCACGCGCGACGAGGCGAGCAGGGGATGGGAGAAGCTGTGCGGCGTCATCTCGCCGGGCGCGACGATGACGCGCGCGCCCAGCCTGGTCCAGTTCCACATCTTCACCGCGAACGCCATCGGCATGCGGATGCAGCCATGCGAGGCCGGATAACCCGGCAGCACGCCGGCATGCATGGCGACACCGGACCAGGTGATCCGCTGCATGTACGGCATCGGAGCGCCGCTATAGATGTTGGAGTGGTGGAATTTGTGCTTCTGGATGACGCTGAACACACCCATCGGCGTCGAATGGCCCTTCATGCCTGTCGACACCGGAGATTCCGCGAACACGCCGTTGGTGTCGTAGACCGTGACCTTCTGCCGGTCGATCGAGACGACGATGACCAGCGGCCCTTGAGGCTTGGTGCCGGCTTCCTTCCCGGCGACAGCTTCCTTCTTGACGGCAGCGCCGCGCTTCTGCGGCTTCTGGCGCGGTATTTCGGGATGCCGGTCCTGCCGGGCGTAATAGGACCCGTCGGAATAATCCGTCCAATAATAAAATGCTGCGTCTGCCTGGCTGGTCGCGCCGATCACACCCGCCGCCGTCAAAATGGCGACCTGCCAGAGCCGCGCCGGCTTGGCAGAAAAACCCGACCCGTTCACGCTGTTCATCCTCGAATCCATAATCCAAATCAGACGTTAGTCTCGCAGAGGGGATACGCGTTCACCAGCAGGGCGGTTCTGCCATCAGCTACATTTGTCCAACTCGTAGCAAAAAAGCCTCACGGAGCGGTAAACGGCGGCCGCGCCCGGCTGTCCGTCGTCTTCCTGAGCGGCTGCCTCATGCCTACATTGTGGCGACTTGTTACCGGAGAACTTCATGTCATCTCGTTTCCTCGGTCTTTCCGGCATCCACTTGAAAGGCCTTGCTTTCTTCCTCCTGACCCTGGTCGTGCCGGCGGCGTCCGCTTCGGCCGCCGACGAGCCCGATCTGATCTTCCGCCGCTCCACCGTGTTCAAATGGATGAGCCCGAACGACAAGCTCGCGACCTATGGTCTCGACGATCCTGAAGTCGAGGGCGTCGCCTGTCATTTCACCGTGCCGGAGAAGGGCGGCTTCAAGGGCTGGCTGGGCCTTGCCGAGGAGGTCTCGGACATCTCGCTGGCCTGCCGCCAGGTCGGCCCGATCAAGTTCAAGAACAAGATGGAGCAGGGCGACGACATGTTCCGCCAGCGCCGCTCGCTGTTCTTCAAGAAGATGCAGATCGTGCGCGGCTGCGACTCCAAGCGCAACGTGCTGGTCTACATGGTCTATTCGGACAGGCTGATCGAGGGCTCGCCGAAGAACTCGACCTCGACCGTGCCGATCATGCCGTGGGGACCGGCGGACGCAAACGTCCAGAAGTGCGGTGAGTTCTTCACTCAGTGACGCGCTTGCGTTCACTCAGTGACGCGCTTGCGTTCACGCAGCGACGCGTTAGCGTTTCACTCAGCGCGGCTGGACCGCGGTTTGACAAGGTGCGACCCGGTCAGCCGTACGAACGCTTGTGGCGCGGCTTCAAAGCCGCGGCCAGACTGCAACGACATTGCGCCGGCTGAGGCGACGCGATTCGATCGCTGATCTCCGCGGTCCGTCCGTTGGTCCGCCTCGCGCGGCATTGCGCGATCTTGCGCCGCCATAATGGCCATCCCTCAAGTGAATGCGCCCCGTGATCCGGGCGTCCTGGCTTCGATGGCTTGGGTCGCAGCCGACGTGATCTCGGTTCGACCCAGCCTTCGTTTGCCGCTCCATTCAGCAGAAAAACGTAAAATGCGTGTGAAGCGGGTGAGGCGAGAGCATGACGGCGGCTGCGTCCGGTGTGTTCGCGCACGCATGCGGAACTTGGCAGGCTACTTTGAGCTGCGGCGAGACCCGTCTGAAATGATTGGTCTTTTCGGAGAATTGTGTCGTCGTCTCGGGCCGGACGAAACAATTCTCACGCAAGATGAAACCATTTTGCGCTTTTGGCGCATCACGCGTGAAACCGCCCATGGTTATCAGCTTCACAACGACGAACGGCGCACCGCCGGCCACGGAATTCGGAGACAAGACCATGCGCGCGCTCAGCTTCATCCTTGCCTTCGGCTTCGTGATTGCCGGCTCTTCGTTCGCGGGCGCGCCGGACGGCAGTCTCCCCGGTGTCGGCACCTTCCAGTACAGCGGCTCGCCGATCACCCCCACGACGTCGCAGTCGATCGTGGTTGCCGCGCGCTTCTGATCGATAACAAGAAAATCAGCCGATAAAGGCCATCATGATCGTTCGATTTTGCGCCGCTGCCTTCGTGTCTGTTCTGACGATCAATGCCGCCCAGGCGCAGGTGCGCGCTCCCACCAGGTTACCGGATCCCCGCACTGAGTTCGTGCGCCAGTGCGCGCCGCGGATGCTGGGGCGGTGGGAACATCCCGAGGAAGTCTGCGGCTGCCTACACGATCACGCCGCGGCGGCCGTCGAGGATCGAGATCTGCGCGAAGCGCTGTTGCGCGGCATCAGTGAGACCGGCGTACCCACCATCGAGACCGACTGGGTGCCGACGTCCAAGCAGGGCGAGATCGGTCCGACCTTCACCAAGATCGCCAAGCCAACCTTGCAGTGCATGTTCGATCCGGCGAAGCAGTAACTATTTCGTCTTCGGACCGTAGCGCGGCACGCAGGCGGCGGTGCGCGCGACGCCCTTGTCGGTCATCTTCGTTCCGCGCACTTCCTTGACCTGTCCGGCGGGACAGGTTCCGTCATCCACCTGCACGCGCTGACCTAGCTTGAGATCTGTGATGTCCTGCTCGCGTCCGACCGTGACGGCGTGCGCCGTCGTCACGAACGCGGCGGAGATCAGGAGCGAGAGGCAAGCTGCACGGCGGAAAAGCATGGCGAAAGATCCTGGCATTGATACCGCAATGTAAGGACGGGCTCGCGATTCTGATAGTGAACCTTTGTCAGGGCCGCCGGGCCGATCTGTTCCTCGTGCGCAGGGCGGTGCGCGATTCCCGCGCGAGCCGTTCGGCGGAGGCGATGAGCTGTGGAACCGCATGGCCGGAAAATCCCAGCACGAAGCCGGGCAGAGGGCGCGCGCGCGAATAGGTGTCGGCCAATAGCCAGCCTTCCGCGCCGGCCGCCTGCTTGGCCCGCGCAGCCACCGAAAGATCGACCGAGGGATCAAACCGGGCGACGAGATGCAGGCCTTGGGATGGCACCGGCACCGAGAGCGCGCCGTCGGATGCGGCTTCGAGCGTTTCGGCCAGCACATCGCGGGCGTCGCGATAGAGTTTTCGCACGCGCTTGAGGTTGGCGGCGAAGGCGCCGGAGTTGAGCATGTCGGCGACCGCACCTTCCATCAGCGTGCCGGGGAAGCGGTCGAGCGCCGCGCGCGCAGACGTCACGTCCGCGATCAGGCGTTCGGGCAGGGCGCAATAGCCGATGCGCAGGCCGGGAAACAGCGTCTTGGCAAACGTGCCGAGGTAGATCACGCGCTGGAGGCGATCGATGCCGGCGAGCGACATCAGCGGTGCGCCGTCATAGCGAAACTCGCTGTCGTAATCGTCCTCCAGCACGAAAGCGCCGGCCTGCTTGGCCCAGTCCAGAAGCTCGAGCCGCCGCGGCATCGACATCTGCACGCCCAGCGGAAACTGATGCGACGGCGTGACATAGGCCGCGCGCGCGTTGGGGCCGGCAGTGCGTCCCTTGGCGACCTGCATCCCGTGCTCGTCGACGGGAACGGGAACGGCGCGATAGCCGCAATGCGCGATGGTTTTTCGCGCGGCGGGGTAACCCGGATCTTCGCACCAGACCTGGTCGGCAGCCTTCAGGATCGCGCTCAGCACGATCCGCAGTGCGTGCAGGGTACCCGATGTCAGCATGATCTGGTCGGGATCGCAGCGCAGCCCGCGCGCCGACAACAGATGATCGGCGATCGCCGCGCGCAGCTCGCGGCTGCCGCGGGGATCGCCATAATGCAAATGCTCGGTCCCGAAGGCGCGCATGCGCCGGCCGACGAAAGCGCGAAAACGCTGCACCGCGCGTTCGTCGATATGGGTGCAGCCGAGCGCGAACGCGCCTTGGCCGGGCGTTTCGACGACGGCCTTCGGCTTGTTCGGCTCGGCCGTGCGCGCAGGAATGCGCGCGGCGACGAACGTTCCGGAGCCAACGGTCGCCTCGGCGAAGCCGTCGGCGATCAGGCGCTCATAGGCGATGACGACGGCGTTGCGCCGAAAGCCGGTCTGCCTGGCCAGCGTTCGCGACGGCGGCAGCGGCTCGGCGGGCTTGACGAGGCCGGAGACGATCATCTCGCACAGCGCCTGATAGAGCCGGTGTGCGGCGGAGGCGCCTGGCGTGACGTGCGGGCCGGTGAGGTCGAGCGGCAGCTCCGTCTTTGTCGCCAAGGAAGGCTTGGCCGGTAAGGGGAGAGAATTGGTCGGAATATTTCGCATGGAATTGGAACTATCGCAGACCAAATGCGCCGCTACAACTGCTTCCAGATTTCTTCCAATCCGAGCAGGAGCGGCCGTGAGCCAGACCGAGACCTCGAATTCCTATCCGACATCGGCGCGCAACCAGGTGAAGCGCCGGCACGACCGCGGCTTCTACGACCACGCCACGGTTCATCGCATCCTGGATTCCTCGATGCTGTGCCATGTCTCCTATGCGATCGACGGCCAGCCCTATTGCACGCCGACCTTCTTCTGGCGCGAGGGTACGAAGCTCTATTGGCACGGCTCGAGCGCGAGCCGGATGCTGCGCAGCCAGACCAAGGGCGAGCGCGTGTGTCTCACGGTCGCACATCTCGACAGCCTCGTGCTCGCGCGCTGCGGCTTCAATCACTCCGCAGACTACCGTGCGGTAATGGCGTTCGGCACCGCCTATCTCGTCACCGACCCCGAGGAGAAGGAGCGCGCTGTGATCGCGATGGTCGACCGCTTCTTTCCGGACCGCACGGCGAGCCTGCGGGCCAGCAACACGCAGGAGATCAAGGCGACCTCCTTCATTGCGATGGAGATCGAGGAAGCCTCGGCCAAGGTCCGTGCCAAGGGTGTCGCCGACGACGACGAGGACTATGCGCTGCCGATCTATGCCGAGCGCATCCCGGTGCGCACCGTGCTCGGCGCGCCGGAGCCGTGCCCGCGCCTGCTCGACGGCGTCAGCCGGCCTGCGACGCTGAATGGCTATTCGGAAGGCCGCCTGCTCGAAGATGCATTGCGGGATGCTTATTTTGTGGAGTACCCGAACGGCTGAAATCGGCTAGCTTGCGCGCTCCTTGGGAACCATTGGAATGCCGGGAGTTGCCTGATGAATGCCGAAACGCAGCAGAGGATTCTTGACGCCGTCGATGCCGGCTTCGAGGCTCAGCTCGCCACCACACGCGATTTTGTCGCAATCCCTTCGACCCGCGGGGCGGAGGGGCCGTGCCAGGACATGATCGGCGACCTCCTGCGCGCGCGCGGCTACGAGGTCGACGACTGGCACATCAACGTCGACGACCTCAAGGACCTGCGCGGTTTCGGTCCGATCGAGCATGATTTCTCCAAGGCGCGTTCGGTGGTGGGCACCTACCGTCCGCAAACGAATGGCGGCAAATCGCTGATCCTGCAGGGCCACTGCGACGTGGTGCCCGCAGGCCCCCTGGAACTGTGGGACACGCCGCCGTTCTCGCCCGTCATCAAGGACGGCAAGATGTTCGGCCGCGGTGCCTGCGACATGAAGTCCGGGACCATCGGCGCGCTCTATGCGCTGGATGCGATCAAGGCGGCGGGCTTCAAGCCGACGGCGCGGATCCATTTCCAGTCGGTGATCGAGGAGGAGAGCACCGGCGTGGGTGCGCTCTCGACGCTGCAGCGCGGCTATCGTGCGGACGCCTGCTTCATTCCGGAGCCGACCGGCGGCAAGATGGTGCGCTCGCAGGTCGGCGTGATCTGGTTTCGCCTGCGGGTGAAGGGGCACCCGACCCATGTCGCCTTTGCCGGCTCCGGCGCGAACGCGATCATGGCCGCCTATCATTTGATCCAGGCGCTGCAAAAGCTCGAGATCGAATGGAACGAGCGCGCCAAGGCTGACAGGCACTTCAAGACGCTGAACCATCCCATCAACTTCAACCCCGGCATCATCAAGGGCGGTGATTGGGCCTCCAGCGTGCCAGCCTGGTGCGACGTCGATTGTCGGATCGCGGTGCTGCCGGGCTGGTCGATCGCCGATCACCAGAAGGAGATTGCGGCCTGCGTCGCCGCTGCCGCGCGCAACCACCGCTTCCTCGCCAACAATCCGCCGGAGATTGAATGGTCGGGCTTCCTGTCGGAAGGCTATGAGCTGACCGGTGCCGCCGCGCCGGAGGCCGCGTTCGGCAAGGCGTTCGGCAAAGTCTACGGTGGCTTGCCAGAGGATCTCGTCTTCACCGCGCTCACCGATACACGTTTTTACGGCCTCAACCACGGCATCCCCAGCCTGTGCTTCGGCGCCAGCGGCGGCGAGATGCATGGCTTCAACGAATATGTTGAGCTGGAGTCGCTGAAGAAGACGACCAAGGCGATGGCGCTGTTCATCGCGGAATGGTGCGGGGTGGAGAAGGTGTAGCGTCGCCTCTGTCGCAGCTCTCGTAGGGTGGGCAAAGGCGCGTGAGCGCTGTGCCCACGAGTCTTATCCGCCATGACCAGGTGCGTGGGCACGCTTCGCTTTGCCCACCCTACGGCATCTCGGCTCGAGCACTAGCTGCCCCAAATCCTTTAAGCTTAAAAGAAAGACTAGGCTGCCGGGCGTACCAGTGGCAGACTGGCGCCCGGTTCGCTGGACGAGTCCTCTGGGAGTTACGATGCGCGATTGGGATGATGCCTACGCCAATTCGGCCCATATCCCCGGCTCGGACAAGATGCCTGGACAATGGGCCGAGCGGGCGGCCGCTTACCGCACCGGGCTGAAGAATTTTCGCCCTGACATCGCCTATGGCGCCGGTGAGCGTCAGCACCTCGACCTGATCCTGCCCGACAGCGACAGCAAGGGCCTCGTCGTCTTCGTCCACGGCGGCTATTGGATGCGCTTCGACAAGTCGACCTGGACGGATCTGGCCGAAGGCGCGCGCCAGCATGGCTGGACGGTGGCGTTGCCGAGCTACACGTTGACGCCGGCCGCACGCATCTCCGAAATCACCGCCGAGATCGCCGCGGCGATCGCCAAGGCGGCTTCGCTCGTCTCCGGGCCGATCCGGCTCGCCGGCCACTCCGCTGGCGGCCATCTCGTCACCCGCATGCTGTGCGACGACAGCCGGTTGGAGCCCGCCGTCTACAACCGTATCGCCGGTGCGCTTTCGATCAGCGGCCTGCATGATCTGCGTCCGCTGCTCAAGACGAAGATGAACGAGACGCTCGGCATGACCATGGAGGAGGCGACGCTCGAAAGCGCGGCGCTGCACCTGCCGCGCGGGCATTCGCCCGTCACCGCCTGGGTCGGCGGCAGCGAGCGGCCGGAATTCATCCGCCAGTCCGATCTGATGGCCAATGTCTGGACCGGCTTCGACGTGCCGACGCGCCTCGTCGTCGATCCCGGTCTGAACCATTTTACCGTGATCGACGGACTGAAGGATCCGTCATCGCCGATCACCGCGCGCCTGATCGGCCTCGACTGAGCAAAGCCGGGAAGATCAATCGAAAGGGCCTGCCCATGACGTCCAACGATTACGATCCCACGAGAGAAGGCGCCGAGACCGATTTCGCCCGGCGCATGTCCTACGGCGACTACCTCGCGCTGGATGCGATCCTGGGCGCGCAACATCCGCTGTCGGAAGCGCATGACGAGATGCTGTTCATCATCCAGCATCAGACCACGGAGCTGTGGATGCGCCTCGCCATCCACGAACTCAGTGCCGCACGCCGTGCCATCGCCGGGGACAAGGTGCAGCCCGCCATGAAGATGCTGGCGCGGATGTCGCGGATCTTCGAGCAGCTCAACAACGCCTGGGACGTTCTGCGCACGATGACGCCGAGCGAATACACGCGTTTCCGTTCGCAGCTCGGACAGTCCTCCGGCTTCCAGTCGCGCCAATACCGGCTGATCGAATTCCTGCTCGGCAACCGCAACCACGCCATGCTCAAGCCGCACGAGCACGATGTGGAGACGACGAAGCTGCTCGAAGCTGAACTGGCGACGCCCAGCCTCTACGACGAGGTGCTCAGGCTCGCCGACCGCAACGGGCTGAAGATGCCGGCGGCGGTGCTCGCGCGCGACGTTCGCGAGACCCACAGCTTCAACGAAGGCGTGCTGCAGGCCTGGCGCGTCGTCTACGAGGCGCCGGAGACGCATTGGATGCTCTACGAGCTCGCCGAAAAGCTGGTCGATTTCGAGGATTACTTCCGCCGCTGGCGCTTCAACCACGTGACGACGGTCGAGCGCGTCATCGGCTTCAAGCGCGGCACCGGCGGCACTGGTGGGGTGAGCTATCTCAAGCGCATGCTGGAGGTCGAGCTATTCCCCGAACTCTGGCGTGTCCGCACCATTCTGTAGAAATGCCCAAAGAAATGTCTATGACCAGATATCGCGTCTATGACGACACCAAAGCTCTGTTCCATCTGCCTGAAGGCGTGATCTATCTCGACGGCAACTCACTCGGCGCGCTGCCGCTGGGGGTGGCCGAGCGCGTCAACCGCGTCATCACGACCGAGTGGGGCAATGAGCTGATCCGCGCCTGGAACAGTGCAGGCTGGTATGCGCAGCCGCGCCATGTTGGCGATCGCATCGCCCGGCTGATCGGCGCGGAAGCCGGCTCGGTGATGGTCGGAGACACGCTGTCGCTCAAGGTCTACCAGGCGCTGGCTGCTGCGCTCGACATGAACGCGTCGCGCAAGATCGTGCTGTCGGACACCGGCAATTTCCCGACCGACCTCTACATGGCCGAAGGCCTGATCGCCACGCTCGGGCGCGGCCATCAATTGCGTCTGGTGGCGCCGGAGGAGATCGACGCCGCCCTCTCGGAGGAGGTCGCGGTGCTCTACATCACCGAGGTCGACTACCGCACCGGCCGGCGTCACGACATGGCGAAGCTGACCGCAAAGGCGCATGCGCTCGGCATCGTCACGGTCTGGGATCTCGCGCATTCCGCCGGCGCGCTGCCGGTCGATCTCGCCGGGAGCGGCGCCGACTTCGCGGCGGGGTGCACCTACAAATACATCAACGCCGGTCCCGGCGCGCCGGCCTTCCTCTATGTTGCCCCGCGCCACGCCGACAGCGCGCGTGCCGCTCTGTCGGGATGGATGGGGCACGCAAAGCCGTTTGCGTTCGAGCTTGGCTATGCGGCCGCTGGTGGCGTCGAACGCATGCGCGTCGGGACACCCCCGGTGCTGGCGATGGCGGCGCTGGAGGCCTCGCTCGACATCTGGGACCGCGTCGATATCGCGGAGGTCCGTGCGCGTTCGCTGGCGCTCGGTGACTTGCTGATCGCCGAAGTCGAACGCCGCTGTCCGTCTCTGAAGCTGGTCACCCCGCGCGCGCATGAGCACCGCGGCTCGCAAGTCTCCTTCGCCTTCGAGGGCGGTTACGCCGCCATGCAGGCGCTGATCGCCCGCGGCGTCATCGGTGATTTCCGCGCGCCTGACATCATGAGGTTCGGGATTACGCCGCTGTATATTGGTGAGACCGAGGTGCTGAAGGCAGCCGAGATCATCGAAGAGGTGATCGCGGGCGAGGTCTGGCGCCGGCTGGAATATCAGGTGGTGAATGCGGTGACGTGAGCTCCGCTGTGCCCCGGACGCAGCGCAGCGCGCCGCTCTTGCGGCGTGATACGCTGCAGAGCCGGGGCCCACGCCGCACCGTGCTCCGTCGCGAGATGGGTCCCGGCTCTGCGCAGCAACGCTGGGGCGTTGCAGCGCGTCCGGGACGCGAGAGCGTCGGTGGCCGCGCTATTAGCGCTTATTCCCACAACGCCGTCACGATCGCATCCAGCCCGTCCGTCAGCGCCGCCGGTCCCGGTTGCAGAATGATCGGCGACTTGATCTCGATGATACGATCGTCGCGCACGGCGGGGATATCGCTCCAGCCGTCGCGCTGCTTGATGCGGGTTGGCACGACCTTCTTGCCGCACCAGGAGGCGATGATGATTTCGGGCGCTGCCTCGCGAACCGCCTCCGCCGTAACGATGCGATCCTTTGCGGCCTGCTGACGTCGCAGTTCCGGAAAGATGTCCGTTCCGCCGGCGATCTCGATCAACTCCGACACCCAGCCGATGCCCGAGATCAACGGATCGTCCCATTCCTCGAAATAAACTCTCGGTCGCGGCGAGGGGCGGGGCGTCGCGGCGATCGTGGCAAGGCGCCGCTCAAGGCCTTGCGCGAGTTTCTCCGCGCGTTCCGCCGCGCCGACCAGCGCACCGAGCGTGCGGATCATCGCCAAGATCCCGGCGACGTCGCGCTGGTTGAAGACGTGGACGTCGATGCCTGCGCGGACGAGATCGGCGACGATGCCGGCCTGGAGATCGGAGAAGGCCAGCACAAGGTCCGGTTCCAGCACCAGGATCTTTGGAATGTCCGCGGACACGAACGCCGATACCCGCGGCTTCTCGCGCCGCACCTGCGGCGGACGAACCGCGTAGCCGGAGACGCCGACGATGCGGTCCTGCTCGCCAAGCAGGTAGAGCGTTTCGACCGTCTCTTCGGTCAGGCAGACGATGCGGCGGGGCGGGAAGTGGCGCATGGCGTTCCATATGCGCAGATGCCGCGGCGATGTCACGGCGGCCATTACCTCCGACGTCATTGCTTTGCCGCACGAAGCAATTCACGCTGGGACAACAATCGATTGGGAGGACTTTTGATGACGCCGCTCGAGAAACTTAAAGCGATGAAGATGCCGTTCGCCGAGCTGAAGGGCGTCGAATTCGTCGAGGCCGGGAAGGAGCGGGTGGTGGCGCGCATGATGGTCCGTCCCGATCTCTGCACGCTTCATCACACCATCCATGGTGGGGCGGTGATGGCGCTGGCGGATTCCGTCGGTGCGGCCGCGACCGTGATCAACCTGCCTGAGGACGCCAAGGGCACGACCACGCTGGAGAGCAAGACCAATTTCATCGGCGGGGCGAAGGAAGGAACCACGGTCATCGCCACCGCGACCCCCGTTCATCGGGGCCGGCGGACCCAGGTTTGGACAACCCGGCTGGAGACCGAGGACGGCAAGCTGGTCGCCCTGGTCACCCAGACCCAGCTGGTCCTGTAAGACTACGGGGCGTTGATTTTATTAACGAATTGGTCGTCTCCCGTGCCTCTAACTTGGGCAGGTCCTCGTCTTGCAAAAGATGCTGCGATGCACAATATAGGGGGCCTAGGGATTCGAACGCCTCCTCGAGGGACACCAAGAGGAGTTTTGACTTGTCACTCGAAGATTTGGCCCTTGAGGCCACCACCCGCACAACCCAGGTTCCGGGCTATGTGCGGACCTTGAGCCAGCAGGAAGAGTTGCCGCTTCTGCGCGATCATCTGCTGCGGCTCGATGCCGGAAGCCGGCACGACCGTTTCAACGGCTTTCTCGACGACTCATTCATCGAGCGTTACGCCGCCCGCTGCGCCGAGGACGGCACCGTGATCGTCGCCTATATCGTCGACGGCGTGGTCCGCGGTGCTGCCGAGCTGCATCCGCCGGAAGATGGTTCGCTGCCTGAAGTTGCCTTCAGTGTGGAAGCCACCGCGCGCCGCCAGGGCGTCGGCACGGTCTTGTTCAGCCGCCTGATCGCTGAAGCGCGCTGGAAAGGCTATAAGAGCCTGCGCATCACCACGGGCGCCGAGAATCACGCCATGCGGGCGCTCGCCAGGAAGTTCGGCGCGCATCTGGCTTTCCGCCACGGCGAATCGACTGGCACTATCGACCTCGCCAAGACGCCTGAGGCCGAACTCGCCGATCTCGCGGCCTCGCCGTTCAGGGCCGGCCGCGCTTTGCTCAACTTCAACTCGACCTGCTGGAAGATCATCTCCAGCATGTACGGCCATCGCGCCGCCTGAGTTCAGGAAACTGTCGGGAATCAAAAAGCGGACCGGCAAAACCGGTCCGCTTTCGTATTGGGAGCAGGGAATGAAGCCCTTTAGGTGCCAGTGCGTGTGGCGGCGCTGAAGCGGCGGACGACGCGGCGTTCGACCACCACCGACCGCTGTGCGCCCTGTTCGCCGGCGATCACGCGCGTGGCGGTGATGCGGCTGTTGGTGCGCGCCTGCTTCTTGACCTCGGCCTGCACGACATCAAGCGGCATCCCCATCAGAGCTGCGGCGATCTCGGCCTGCTGCTCATGATCGTCGGTGATGCCGACGGCGGCGAAGATCGCCTCGTCCAGGGTGGGCGGATCATGGCGGACGCGCCGCGTGCCATATTTGGTATTCCAGTCTGCGCTCATAACGGCCTCGTTTTGATGCCGGGATACCTAGTGCCGCAAATGTTGCATTGCAATATGAAATTAGTGTGGCATCTCAGCTATGCACCGGTCGGGTGTCAGGGCGGTGACGCGACACCGGCATCGATCTCAATCCGTTGTTGCGGCCAGCGCTTCAGGGCGGCATGCCCGGCCTCGGTGAGCCCGTAGATTCCCCGGTCGGCCCGCTCGAACCAGCCATACACATTGTTAAGCAAGATCTTGCCGGCGTCAGGGCAGCGCTCGCGCAATTCGCGCACGGGCCGCGGCCCGTCGGCGAGCGCCGAGGCGCAGGCCAGAGCCTGCTGCCGATAGGCCGTCATGATCGGCGCGCGGGTGCTGCCGCCGAGCACGGGATCGCCTTGGCGGCGCTGGTGTTCCGCGACGAGACGCGACCGCACCTTCGGCTCGCGGCGCGGCGCCGCGGTCGGCGGCTTCACCAGCACCTCGACTTGGCCGCGATCGGTCACGCCGAGCATGCCAAAGCCGAGGCGGCGGCAGAGATTGCGATAGCGCGCATCGCTCTCGCGCCCCTTGCCGCGGATCGACATCTTTGCCGCGATCCAGACCTCGTCGCCGGCCGGCGCGCGGTCGACCGCCTGGAGGATCAGCTCGAGATTGAAGGCGAGCTTGAGCTCACCGATCACCACCACGGGCGGATCGCCGGCGCTGAGGCCCACGAGATCGCAGCCGCCGATCTCGCCCTTTACGGTGAAGCCGAGCTCTTCGAGGAAGCGTTTGACGGGGAGGTAAAGCGCGGTTTCCAAAGGGGACGTCCGGTCGGAGAATCAGTTGCGGGCAGTTTAGAGCCTTCTGGGGTCCGATTGAATCAGAGCTGCCGCGCAGGAGGATCCGAACGCAACGCGTTTACACCCGTCCTCCGACCGGGATCAGCGCGCCGGTGATGCCGCTGGCCGCCTCGCTGGCGAGGAACAGGATGACCTCGGTGAGTTCCTGTGGCGTCACCCATTTGGAGAAGTCCGCCTTCGGCATGTCGGCGCGGTTGGCTGTGGTGTCGATGATCGACGGCAACACGGCGTTGACGGTGACCTTGCCTTTCCACTCGCTGGCCAGCGCCTCGGTGAGCCGATGCACGCCCGCTTTCGACGCCGCATAGGGCCCCATGCCGGAGCCTGCCTGGAGCGCGCCCATGGCGCCGATATTGACGATGCGGCCGGCTCTGGACGCTGCGAGATGCGGCAGCGCCGCGCGCGAGGTGTTGAGCGCGGTCAGGACGTTCAGTGCGTACATGCGCTGCCAGGTCTTGACGTCGCCATCGTCCACGGTCTCGTAGGCGAAGCCGCCGGCGATGTTGATCAGCGCATCGAGCCGGCCGAAATGCTTGGCCGCCGCGTCAACCGCCGTCTTCGCCTGGGCCGCGTCGGACAGGTCGACGCCGCCGATCTCGATGCTCTCGGGCGTTGCGGGAATCTGCGATGGCGCGTGATCGATGCCGGCCACGCGCGCGCCGCGCGATCGTGCGATCTCCGCAACCACCTTGCCGAGCGCGCCGTGTGCGCCTGTCACGATCAGGACCTTATCTTGCATCGTCGTTCTCCGGGCACGGCTGTCTATGATTGCAGATAGCGCGCCTTCAGCGCGGTCCGCTCCGCCGTGCCGAGCTTGAGGGCGTCGCGCAAATAGGTTTCGAGGTCGCCATATTCACTGCCGATGGCTTCGAATGCCGCGGCAAGATACGAGGCCTCGACGCTGCCGATGGCATTGCGTACGTCCTCCGGCAGGTCGATGGCGGCCGTCGCATCGCGCTTGTAATGCTGGTTGGTGAGCAGGTAATCCTCGGCAATGATTTCATCGGGTACGCCGAGCGCATGCAGGATCAGCGCGCTGGCAAAGCCGGTGCGGTCCTTGCCCGCCGTGCAGTGAATCACCAGCGGCGCTCGGTCCTCCAGGAGATGGCCGAACAGGTTGCGAAAGCTGTTCGTGTGGTGGCGAACGTAGTTGCGATAGGATTCGCGCATGAGCTCCAGCGCGACCGGTGCAGTCAGCGTGCCCCTCGCGAGTTCGGTACGCAGCGCAGCCACGACGCTCGGCTCGATCGGCAGCGAATGCACCGTGATCTCGCTGACAACGCAGACGCCGGCCGCGCGCTCCTCAACCCCACGGAAATCGAAAGCGCTCCGCACCCCGAGCGCCCTGACGATCTCAATATCGGCGGCGGTGAGCTGGCCGAGATGGTTGGAGCGGAAGATGTGCCGCCAGCGCGTGGTGCGGCCGTCGTTGGTCGGGTAGCCGCCGAGATCGCGAAAATTGCTGGCGCCTTGCAGGGCGAGGTGACGGGCAGGGGAATCTGACATGGGATCGGCTTCGGTTATGGTTCCATTGGACGCACGAGGGGCGTCCTTGAAAGCTATTACAGGGGGCGATCATGGGCCGGCACAAGGCCATTCTTTTGACGACCGCCATGCTGGCAGCTGGAATGACCAGTGCGCGGCAGACCGAAGCGCAGATGTTCCAGACTTATCGCTGCGCCGATGGTACGCAGTTCATCGTCGGGTTTTATGACTACGACAAGCGCGCCTTTCTCCAGATCGACGGCGAGCCGGTCACGCTCGCCAAGCGGCTGTCGGTCGCCGGAAAACGCGCTATTCGGGGGCGGGTATCACGCTGACCATCGGAAAGACCGGGGGCACCACGGTCAAGCATCTGAAGCGGCCGGTGACGGCCTGCGCGGTGATCTGAACGGCGTGGTTCACGCGAGAATCAAAAAGGGCCGAAACATCGCTGTTTCGACCCTTTTCGAGCTGCCGCCGGGCGCCTGCGAGACGCGGCGGTTTCAACCCGACCATAGGCATTAGCGATCCCATTTCGGCTTGGCGTCGTCGACCGCCTCCTGGTGGTACCAACTGTCGCTGCAGATCGAGACATTCGCCGGAAGCGAAGCGTGATCGGCAGGAAGGCGGGTCTCGCCATAGCGGCGTCCCGCGAGAGCCGCGCGGCCCCCGACCGGGAATTGGTAGATCGTTGCCGATCCGTGACTCAGACCATTGTTCATCATTGCGATTTCTCCTTGGTCGAAGCGCCTTGGCCTCCATGGTGCGCCCGACTCGTTCGATTGTGGTTACTGGAATCCCCATATCGGCCGCGCATCCCGAAATGCAAAGTGCTGAAAACGAAATCAGTTTCCGCCCAATTTGTAGGCATGTGGCCTGCTGCATCCCCTAAGGCACGGTGTCGGTGGCTAACGGGTGGGTCATTCCAAAGGTTGCTAGGCAGGGGCGTGGAGCTTTACGAAAATTGCTGGACGTTGATGCGCGTTTCATCGGTAACCTCCGGCACGGGCCGGCCTGCTTCAGAATCGGGCGTTTTTCGCGGGATTTTTGCGGTGCAGCTACACGCAAAGGTGCGCCGCTATGACGCACGACGACGTCGACATCGCGTCGACACCGGGCAGGGGACAGCCGCGGTGGAGAACCTCCCGCGCTGCGGCCTTTTGGCACGTTAAATGCTTGTAAAGGGCCGGCCGATGATGGCCGGGTACAAAACGTTCGGGGGCCGCCAGGCCCCCAACCTTTCGCATCATCTACAGAGAGGCTCAATGACCAAGTATAAGCTCGAGTACATCTGGCTCGACGGATATACGCCGACTCCGAACCTGCGCGGCAAAACTCAGATCAAGGAATTCGCGTCGTTCCCGACGCTCGAGCAGCTTCCGCTCTGGGGCTTCGATGGCTCCTCCACCCAGCAGGCCGAAGGCCACAGCTCCGATTGCGTGCTGAAGCCGGTCGCCGTCTTCCCGGACGCCGCGCGCACCAACGGCGTGCTCGTGATGTGCGAAGTCATGATGCCCGATGGCAAGACCCCGCACGCCTCCAACAAGCGCGCCACCATTCTCGACGACGCCGGCGCCTGGTTCGGTTTCGAGCAGGAGTACTTCTTCTACAAGGACGGCCGTCCGCTCGGCTTCCCGACCGCTGGTTATCCGGCGCCGCAGGGCCCGTACTACACCGGCGTGGGATTCTCGAACGTCGGCGACGTCGCCCGCAAGATCGTCGAAGAGCACCTCGACCTCTGCCTCGCGGCCGGCATCAACCATGAAGGCATCAACGCGGAAGTCGCCAAGGGTCAGTGGGAATTCCAGATCTTCGGCAAGGGCTCCAAGAAGGCCGCTGACGAAATGTGGATGGCCCGCTATCTGATGCTGCGCCTCACCGAGAAGTACGGCATCGACATCGAATTCCACTGCAAGCCGCTCGGCGACACCGACTGGAACGGCTCCGGCATGCACGCCAACTTCTCGACCGAGTATATGCGCACGGTCGGCGGCAAGGAGTATTTCGAGGCTCTGATGGCCGCCTTCGACAAGAACCTGATGGACCATATCGCCGTCTACGGCCCGGACAATGACAAGCGTCTGACCGGCAAGCACGAGACCGCGCCGTGGAACAAGTTCAGCTACGGCGTTGCTGACCGCGGCGCTTCGATCCGCGTGCCGCACTCCTTCGTCAACAACGGCTACAAGGGCTATCTGGAAGACCGCCGTCCGAACTCGCAAGGCGACCCATACCAGATCGCTTCGCAGATCCTGAAGACGATCGCCTCCGTGCCGGCCGACAAGAAGGCTGCGGCCTAAGATCCTCCCGGCCCGGGCTGGGGGGCTGGCCCGGGTTGGCTTTCAATCCGCCGGAGCTGAAAGGCTCCGGCGGATTTTTAGCATCTTGATGACAGCCATTCCCGTGACGCAGCAGGGCTGCGTCGCGTGAAACCTGTCCATCTCGGCCCAAAGCGGGATAGAGTGCCCCGCAGGATGCGCGCAGGGCCGGGGACGGCTGGTGTTTGAAGGCTTCTACAAGGTGAAATTTCAGCTCGGCGACGCCGTCGGCCGGAGCGTGATGCATGCCGGCAACGGCAAGATGCTCGGCGGCAATTCGGCCTTTGCCCATATCGGCACCTACGAGAAGAGCGACAGCGGCGTCGACGTCGTGATCAGCACCGTCCGCCATAACCCCGATCCGAACTACCGCGCCATGGCGGGCACCGACGATGCGACCTTGCTCGCCAAGGGGTGGGCGGATGGCGACCTGTATCGCTTCAAGGGCGAGCTGAAGGAGCTGCCGGGGATTCCCTTCCAATCGGTGATGACGCCGATCACGGAAGACGAGGTGCCGATCGCCGGCGGCGTCGGCGAAGCCGGCATCGCCGACGGCCTCTACTCCATCCACCTGCGCATGCTCGACGGTCTTGACGGCGGCCTCACCGGCGTGATGCTGCTGAACCGGGGCCGCATTCTCGGCGGCGATGCGGCATTCTACTATCTCGGCAGCTACACCGCCGCGAACGGCCGCTGGAAGGGCCAGATCCTCAACCAGGAGCACACGCCGGCCAAGGACGACCCGATCTTCGGCGGCCACGAGGTCGGTATTGGCTTCTCGGGCAGCTACGATGCGGAGCAGGCGGTGCTGGAGGCGACTGCGCTTGCCGGCAAGCGCAGCCTGCGCCTGACCGCCGCGCTCAAGCTGATGCATCGCGCCTGATCGCGACGGAAATCGCTCATGGAAAACCTTCGCATGCTTTCGACGCTCGGCCTGATGGGTGCGATGCGCAGCCTGTCGTCCGCGTATGAAGCCGCAACCGGCGTCCGCATCGACGCCGACTTCGCGCCGACGCTCGCTCTGCTGAAGCGCCTGCGCGACGGCGAGGCCGCCGATCTCGTGATCCTCACGCGCGAGGGGCTGGACGAAATGATCGCGGAGGGCCGCGTGCTCGCCGGGAGCGCGGCCGATCTGGCGCGCTCTTATGTCGGCATTGCCGTGCGGGCAGGCCAGGCGCATCCCGAAATCGGAAGCGAAGCGGCGCTGCGCAGGGCGCTGCTCGCAGCGCGGTCCATTGCCTATTCGCGGCTGGGCGCGAGCGGCGTCTACTTCGCCCAGTTGATCCTACGGATGGGGATCGCAGCCGAGATCAACGCAAAGGCGACCATCGTCGAGCAGGGTTTTACGGCGGAGCGTCTCGTCAGCGGCGAGGCCGACCTCGCCGTGCAGCAGATCAGCGAGCTGAAGCAGGTTGGCGGCATCGAGGTGGTCGGTCCGATCCCGCACGAGCTGCAGACACCGGCGGTGTTCTCCGCCGGCCGCATGGCAGGGGCGAAGCACGCCGACGCCGCGGACCGTCTGCTGCGCTATCTGGCATCGCCCGAGGTCGTACTCGTCCTGCGCCAATCGGGACTCGAGCCTTGAATTTGCCGGGGCGGGGACGCAACGTGACGACCATGCGAACTTGTCTCCTCGCCATCGTCCTGGTGCTTGCCGCGCACTTGGCGGCACGCGCGCAATCGGCCGATCTCGTGTTGTGCGACCGGGTCGCGGCCGATCCCAGCGATCCCGACAAGCCGGCTGACGTGAGGGGCGTGAGCGAGATCGCGTCTTCCGATGTCGCGACGGCGATCAGATTCTGCAAGCAGGCCGCGCCGTCCTCGCGCCGCGCGATGTTCGCGCTCGGCCGCGCTTACGCAGCCAACCGGCAGACGGCGGAGGCCATCGCTGCCTGGCGCAAGGCCGCCGACAAGGGATCGAGCGCAGCCATGGTCGAGCTCGGTGTTGCCTATGGCACCGGCTCCGGCATCGCCAAGGACGAGGCGCAGGCGCGAAAACTGTTCGAGAAGGCGGCGCAATCAGGCAACCCCCGCGGCGTCAGCAACCTCGCTGCGCTCGGCGGTGCAGGGGGCGCCGCGCCGGCCGATCCCGCGCAGGCGCGCGCGCTGCTCGGCAAGGCTGCCGAGACCAATGCGGAGGCGCAGTATCAGCTCGGCCTGATGCTCTCCGAAGGCACGGGCGGTGCGAAGGACGACGTCGCGGCGCGTGGGCTGTTCGAGAAAGCGGCGGCGCAAAACCATCCCGGCGCGCTGGAGCGGATGGGGGCCTTCGCGGAAGGCGGCCGCGGCGGCGCAAAGGACAAGGACGCCGCGAAGACCTATTACGAGCGTGCGGCCGCGCTCGGCGACGAAGATGCCAAGAAGGCGCTGGAGCGGCTGCGCTGCCCCTATGCGATCAAGGACAAGCAGGGCAAGCTCGTCACCACGCTATGTTTCTGAGCAGAGCCGCACGCGACGGAACCTCAATCGCGTGGACGCCGTTGATCTCAAGACACAACGGAGCGCGATCATGATCCGCAAACTGGCATCGGGCGAATACCGCCTCTATTCACGCAAGGTGAATCCGAAGACCGGCAAGCGTCGTAACCTCGGGACCTTCCGGAGCCGTGCGGCCGCCGAGAAGCACGAGCGCGAGGTGCAGTATTTCAAGCGTCACTGACGCGCGATGAAGGCTCGCCAAAACAAAAATGTCGAAAACAACCCCATGCACAGTAGGCGGGGCCTTGAAATCGCAGCGGAATTACGCGCGACGGATTTTGCGAAATCCGCTTTGACCCGTCGGGCAAAACAGGAGCATGATGGCATCGTGGCGGGGAGACGCCCCGCAAGGGCCCTGCGCGAAAAAGCCGGATGGCCTGGCTGGGGCAGCAGTGCTAGGTAGCCCACGATTCTTTTCCGATTTTGCGGGTTCATTGCGTTGCTGGACGGTCTCTACAAGGTTGAATACGGCGTCAACGATGCGTTCGGGCGCAGCATCATGTGCCTGCACGATGGCAAGATGCTGGGCGGTAATTCGGCCTTCGCGCATCTCGGTACCTATGTCGAGCGCGATGGCGAGATCGTCGCCGAGGTGATCACCGAACGGCATAACGAGGATCCCCATTATAAGCCCCTGATGGGCGCCGACGTCGCCAGGATCGGCGCGCGCGGGCGGCTGCACGGCAACCAGATCCGTCTTGCCGGCGGCGCGGACACCATGCCGGGCGCCGGTTTCTGGGCCAACCTGACGCGTCTCGATGATGGGGCGCTGCCACCACGCGGCACAATCGGGCCGGGCGGCATCGCCAACGGGCTTTACGGGATGGGTCTGCGCGCGCTCGACGGCGTCGATGCGGGGCTCTCCGGCGTCATGCTGCTCATCGACGGCCGCATCCTCGGCGGCGATGCGTTCTTCTACTATCTCGGCTCTTACTCGTCGGCAGACGGCCGCTGGAAGGGCGAGATGCTCAACCAGGAGCACACGCCGGCCAAAGGCGAGAACCCCGTGTTTGGCGGCTATGAGGTCGGGATCGGCTTCTCCGGGACCTGCAACGAGGATAGCGGCGAGCTCGAAGGCATCGCACTCGCCGGCAAGCGCAGCTTGCGCCTTGCGGCCTCGCTCAGGTTGATGAGAAGGGCTTAGGACGTTTGCTCGCAAGGGCGGATGTCCGGATGCTGAGGTGAAGCGGCCCTCATGCGTCGGCCCGGCGTGTCGGCAAGTGACCCGAAGCGGGGTGCCGGGCGTCAGAACCGACAGCGTCCAAAGCAGCATAGAAAGCGTGACCGACATCACACGGTTCACCCTTGCCTTTTGGCAGTCTCTGCATACGGTGAGCTTGTTGGTTCGGGACCGCGATGAGCGCATTTCGCTGTTTTTTATTGTTCCTTTGCATTGTTGCGGGGTGCGGTTCGGCACATGCCGAGCGTCGCGTCGCATTAGTCATTGGCAACTCGGCTTATAAAAGCGCTCCCCGGCTTGCCAACCCGGTGAACGATGCCGCCTTGGTCGGCGGCATGTTAAAGAGGGCGGGCTTCGACAGTGTCGATATCAAACTCGATGTGAGCGCTGCCGACATGCGCAGGTCACTGCGCGAGACGCCAAAATATGACGCGCAATGCCGAGGTCGCCGTCGTGTATTGCGCCGGACATGGCATCGAGCTGGACGGCAACAACTACCTGATCCCGACCGACGCCACGCTGGAAACTGACGGCGATGTGCTCGACGAGACAGTGGCCCTAGACCGCGCACTTTTTGCCGTCGAACCCGCAAAGCAGCTGCGGCTCGTCATTCTGGATGCCTGCCGCGACAATCCGTTTGCCAAGACGATGAGGCGCAGCGTCGCTGCTCGCGCCATCGGGCGCGGCCTTGCCAAAGTCGAGCCCACGAGCCCCAACACAATGATCGCGTTTGCCGCAAAGGCCGGGTCAACAGCCTCTGACGGCGACTCGAAGAACAGCCCTTTTGCCGCTGCGCTTGTCGAGCGCCTGCCGACGCCCGGGTTGGACCTGCGCAAGGCATTCGGCTTCGTCCGCGACGACGTCCTCAAGACTACCGGCTATAAGCAGGAGCCTTATGTCTACGGCTCGCTCGGCGGTGACGACGTTTCCCTTGTGCCTGCGAAGCCGGCGGCCACAGGCGCCGCAGGCGAGCCCTGATGATGCAATCCGCAGGGGCTACGAGCTCGCACTTCAGGTGGGCGACCGCGACGCATGGGAGGCATTTCTCAGGGCCTTCCCCGAACGGTTTTTATGCCGACCTGGCGAAGGTGCAGCTCAAGAAAATTGCGGCCGAGGAAACACGCGCCGCGGCCGCCGACAACGCGCGGCAGGCAGAAGAGGAGAAGGCCCGGCTCGCCGCCGACCGCGCCAAAGAGGTCGAGCAGGAGAAGGCAGCGGCAGCCGCCAAGGCCGCTGAGGATGCCCGTTTGGCCGCCGAGAGGGCCAAGCAGATCGAGGAGGCCAAAGCCGCCGCCGCCGAGCAGCGAAGAAAGGACGCCGAGGCCGCCGTTGCCAAAGCGCTCGCCGAGAAGCAGGCCGCCGAAAAGGCGCGCGCCGATAAGATCGCGAACGACAAGGCGGCAGCCGAGGCAGCGGCCAAGCAGGCCAGCGAGAAACAAATCGCCGCCAGCACCGAGCACAAGGTTGCGGCCGTGGCGCCTTCTTTGACCCCGTCGCCGATGTCCCCGCAGGAAACGACGAAGCTGGTGCAGTCAGAACTCCGCCGCGTCGGCTGTCTGACACACGCGGCGGACGGCGATCGGAATGCGGCGTCGCAAACCTCACTGACGCTCTTCAACAAATACGCCGGCACCACGTTCGACGCCAAGCTCGCGAGCTTCGAGGCGCTCGACGCGATCAAGGCCAAGACGGGGCGCGTCTGCCCGCTGGTTTGCGATCGCGCCTTCAAGGCGGACGGGGACATCTGCGTGAGGATCACCTGCCGGACGGGCTATCGCATTAACGATGATAACAAGTGCGAGAAAATTCCGGAGAAGAAGCCGGTTGCCTCACGGGAAGACAGCAAGAAACGTGACGACCAAAGAAAGCGGGTCGAAGCCGCGCCAGCGAAACCGCAAGCGACGGGACAAATGATTTGCGGCAATGCCGGCTGTCGTCCGGTGGGAAGGGGATGCCGACTGGTTCGCGGTAACGGCCAACACACAGGAACCGGAGCGGTCTGGGGCACTTCGAACTATGAGGTGTGTGACTAACGGCCCGGGCCGCCGCCATTGCGATCGTCCGGATCGGGTCCGCTCTTGGGCCCTGAGCCGTCATTCAGAGGCGCACGGCTTCACGCCACGCCTGAAAACCAGCGAGATCCCGTCCGGGCGATTTGGCCAAGAGACCTGCTCGTAAGCAGAATCAACTACTGATATTTGGGGTTGGGTTGTTCGGCTCGGAGCCGGCAGTGATCTCCCGAAGTACCGCTTTGGCCGTCTGTAGATCCGCTGTCCCAAAGCCTTCAGTGAATTGGCCATAGAGCGGGCGGAGCAGGTCGCGAGCCTCGCTGCGCCGACCCTGTTCTTTCCATAATCGTGCAAGGCGAGTCGCTGCGCGCAACTCCCACAGCTTGGCGCCCTGTTGGCGCGCGATTGCAGCCGCGTGCCCGAACCGTGCTTCCGCGGCGATTGGGTCGCGCTTAGGCAACTGCAACATCAACTCGCCCATGATCCGATGGAGTTCGGCCTCGAACCATCCCTCGCCGGTTTCTTCCACGCGGTCCAGCGCCTTTGCAACCATCTCCAAACCTTCCTCCACTGCGCCCAAATAGCCGTTCGCCTCAGCCTGCAGGCCGAGGAAATACGGCTCATACAGACCAGCCCCGGTGGCACGCCATCCCGGAAGGCCCTGCCGAAGCTGCGTGAGCCCTGTCTCCGCTTCCCCCGACTGAGTCAGAGCCCAACCCCGGATTACCGTGGCGGGCGCGAGGAAATGCGGAAATCCCTGTTCGGTCGAGAGCTCAACCAGCGCTTCTGCTCGGTCCTTCGCCTCACGCCACGCTAGACGATATTGCTCGAAGAAAGACGCGAACAAAAGGGCGTACGCCACCGTGTTGAGGTGGGCGAGCTCACGTGCCGCATCGAGGGCTTCGCGGCTTCGCGTCTGGGCCTGCTCCGGATAGCCCAGCGCAAACAACGTCCATGAGAGTCCCGACAGCGCCGCCACCCGCGGATCCTGCACGTAGAGAGAGGCGAGCGAGTGATGTTGTTCCCGGTCATAGAGGGCAAGCGTCCGCTCCAGATGGATGCAGGCAGCAGGCAGCTCTCCGCGCCATAATGCACCGGTCCCGCAGATGCGGTGAGCAACCACCGCTGCGGACGTGTCATGATGGTCCTGCGCCCGGCGAAGAAACTCGTCTGCCACGTTTCGGGCGGCGTTGTGCTCGCCGCGCACGCCGTGGAATACCCATTGACCGTAGAGCACGGGCCAGAGCTGGGCGGTGGCGCCGAGTTGCTCGCAGAGCTCGCGAGCACGGGCGTTGGCCCGCCCGGCTTTCGGCGCTGCCCAGCCTTGCGTTGCCATCAGCGCCACACCCAACGCCACCTGGAGGTCGAGTTCTCGCCGCGGGCGATCGACCTCTGGCAGTCCCGCGAGCAGGTTCAACCCATTCCGCAACTGCGTGAGCGCTTCGGTCATAGCCGAGCGGGCGATTGCTCGCCGACCCGCCCTAAGCCAATAATCGATCGCCGTTTCGGCCAGCCCCGCCTCTGTGTAATGGTGGGCGAGAAGTTCGGGCTGCGCCTGCACTGGCTCCGGAAAATGTTGCTCGATCGCGGCGGCGATGCGGGCGTGCAAGCGCTGCCGCTTCGTGCGCACGAGTGTCGCGTAGGCGGCGTCCTGCACGAGCGCATGCTTGAAGCTGTAGGTCGCCTGAGGCGGCGTTCCGCGCCGAAACACCAGGCCCGAGCCGACGAGGTCGTCCAACCCCGCTTGCAGATCGCTCTCCGGCAGCGCCGCCGCAACCGCGAGCAGTTCGTGCGAGAATTCCCGGCCAATCGCGGCCGCGACCTGGGCCACCTCCCGCGCCGGGGCCAGCCGGTCGAGCCGGGCCAACAGCGACTCCTGGAGCGTGGTTGGGATCGCCATGGGCGGCAGCGGCCCCGCGAGCGCGTAGTGATCGCCCTCATCGCGGAGCAGATTCGTCTCCAGCACGGTCCGCGTCAGTTCCTCGACGAAGAGAGGCACGCCGTCCGTCTTGGCGACGATCTGGTCGAGCACCGCAGGAGGCAGCGCCTTACCGCCGCTCAGCCGCCCGACCATGGCCGCGCCCTGCCGGCGGCTCAACCGGCTGAGGGTCAGCCCGGTGACATGGGCATAGCGCATCCAAGGCGGCTCGAACTCGGGCCGGTAGGTGATGAGGACAAGCACGGAGGCGCCTTGCACCCGGTCGACCAGCAGATCGAGCAGCTCGAGCGAGGTCGGATCTGCCCAGTGCACGTCCTCGTACAGGGCGACGACAGGCCGGCGCGTTGCGAGGCCCAACACCTGATCGACCAGCACCTCGAGCGTCCGCTCCTTCTGCCGATGCGGGTTCATGTCGAGCGGCGGGTAGCGCGCATCCGTCTCGAGCGACAGCAATGCCGCGAGCAGCGGGACCACAGCAATGACATCATCGGTCGATAGCGCAAGCAGCGCCTCGAGCTTGTCGAGCCTCGTTGCAGCGGGATCGTCCGCGGCGAAACCCGCCGCGCGCTCCAAGAGGCCGATCACCGGATAAAGGGGGCTGGTCTGATGGTGCGGTGAGCAAGAGTGGCCCAGGGCGGTATGCGGCTCATTCTCAAGTCGCCCGCGCAGCGCCCGCACGAGCCGCGACTTGCCGATGCCAGGCTCGCCCCCGAGCAGCACCACCTGACCCTCGCCCTCCTTGGCGCGCCCCCAGTGCTCGAGCAGCAGGCCGATCTCACTCTCGCGACCGACAAGCGGCGTCAGGACGGCCCCATGCAACGCCTCGAACCGGCTCTCGGCGGTGCCTTCCCCGACCACGCGCCACGGCCGTACCGGAACGGGAAATCCCTTCAAGATCTGCATGCCGAGCTCGGCGAGTTCGAACAGCCCGCCAACCAGTTCCCGGGTGCGGGCGGAGATCACGACCGCGCCCGGCTCGGCCAGGGTTTGCAGCCGCGCAGCGAGGTTCGGCGTGTCGCCGACGACCGTCTCCTCGCGCGCCGCGCCTTCGCCGATCAACTCGCCGACAACCACTGGGCCGGTGGCGATACCGACACGGGCCGCCAGTGTCTCGCCGTGCGCCGATCCCAGGCTGTGCACCGCCGCGACCGCGGCGAGGCCGGCCCGCACCGCGCGTTCGGCCTCGTCCTCATGGGCGCGCGGAAAGCCGAAATAGGCCAGCACACCATCCCCCATGTATTTCGCCACGTGCCCTTCAAAGCGCGCGATCGCGCCCGCCACTCCGTTGTGATAGGCCCGCAGGACTTGCGCCATTTCCTCCGGATCGAGCCGCGCCGAGAGCGCGGTCGAGTCGACCAGGTCGACGAACATCACGGTGAGTTGCCGGCGCTCGGCTTCGGGTGCCAGCGAGGTCTTGCCGGAGGCCGCGGCGGGTGCGGTCGTGGGAGGGGTCGTCGCCGGAACTGAGCCGGCGCGCAGTCCGGCGATCGCGGCGAGCAACTTTCGTCGATGGCCGATCGAGCTGACGCCAAGTCCGATCAGGTCCTCGGCCGTGAGGTCGGCGAGGACCTCGGCATCGACGTTGTTCTCGTGGAACGACTGCTCGTACTGTCCCAGCCCCAGACCACGCAGCCACGCCGCGACATCCATGGGCTCCTCCCGGCTCCACTGTCCTCAGAGCGCTAGGTGCTCCAGCCTACCTCAAAAAGGCGGGCGGAGGGCGCGGTGAAACGTCACTATTTGAATGTGGAGGAAGGGCAGCACCTGGCCCTCAGCGGACCAATCGCAGCATGGTGCGCCACAGCAGCTTTTGACCCGAAGGCGACATCGACCAGACGTGTAATCGATCCCCTCAGCTCGCGCGTGTGTCCTTATGCTATTGTATCCACTTCGAGATGAAGGGAGGGAAGGATGGACATTCGATCGAAATTAACGTTGCTGTGCGAAGCGTTCAACGCGCACGACCTGGATTCCATCATGGACTTCTTTGCTAACGATTGTGTCTTGGAGATGCCGAGGGGAGCCGAGCCATGGGGCTCGCGCTTCGAGGGGAAACGCAAAGTACGAGACGGGCTCGCGACGCGCTTTGAAGGCCTGCCGGACGTTCACTACGGGGACGTCGAACACTTTGTGGATGCGATGGCAAACACGGGCATTTCAAAATGGACACTAACGGGCACTACACGCGAAGGAAAAACGATCGAGGTCCGAGGATGTGACTTTTACACCTTTCGCGCGGGCGAGGTGATCCGCAAGGATTCCTATTGGAAGATTGTTGAGGGCCCTTCGTCAGCCTAGCGATGCAAGAGTCCGAGTATGACCCATACAGACGAAATTCGGCATTCGTCCATCGGTCAGTTCGCGGGGGTAAACCGAACCTGATCACGCAAGGGCAACATCGACGCGAATGACCCAACCCGGACATCGGGGACTGCGCCGCCTCTACTCAAGAGGCTCACCGTTCAACGAATCCGCCCCCAACGTGAATGTCACTTCCATGCGGGACACGTCGCCGAGATCTGCCTTTTTCCAAGTTGCGGGCGCATATTGTAGCGATAGCGCACCGCGAGATGGCTCAATGAAACGCCGCGATTTTGTCACGCTTCTCGGCGCTGCGATGGTAGCCTTGCCCCTCGCAGCCCAAGCGCAGCAACCTGTGGTGCCGCGGGTCGGCTACGTCTGGAGCGGCGTTCGCGGGACGGACGTGTACTACCAGACCGGATTCCGTCAGGGACTTGCGGACCTGGGATATGTAGTGGGGCGCAACCTGCTGCTCGAAGAACGCTATGCCGAGGGCAAGCCGGAGCGCGTTCCTGTGCTGATCGCTGAACTCCTCTCGCTCAACGTTGATGTACTCGTGACTCCAGGCACACCCGCTTCGCAGGCCGCGCAACGTGCAACATCCACGGTGCCGATCGTCTGCATGAGCGGAGATCCCGTCAGAGCCGGTCTTGTGGCAAGCCTCGCCCGGCCAGGCGGCAACATCACCGGGCTGTCGCAGCTCTCCGGCGATTACGGCGTCAAGTGGCTGGAGCTGCTGAAGGAGGCGGCACCGAAAGTGCATCGTGTCGCCGTGTTGTGGAACCCTGACAATCCGACGACTGCCAACCAAGTCGAACTCATGCAAAGAGCGGCACCCGGGCTCGGTCTCGAGTTGATTGCCCTCTCGGTGCGGCTCGCGGAAATCGATAACAGCTTCGCCGCTCTGGGAGAGAGCGGCCTCGACGGCCTCGTCGTCACCGACGATCCATCGCTGATACCCCTCGTTCCCCGGCTGATCGCGCTCACCGCAGAGCGGCGAATGCCGGCGATCTATCCATTACGCGACTCGGCTCAGAGAGGAGGACTGATGTCGTGCTCGGCCAACCTTTTCAAACTATGGCAACGCGCCGCAGGCTATGTTGATCGCATTCTGAAAGGGGCGCGTCCGGCGGAGCTTCCCGTCCAGCAGACGACGGACGTGACCCTGAATATCAACCTCAAGACCGCTAAGGCGCTCGGTCTCGACATTCCAATCACGCTGCTCGCCGGCGCCGACGAGGTGATCGAATAGATAATTGCGGCGGTGCATGAGTCCGTTCATGGCCCTTGGCTGACTTCAGCCCTGAGAGCGGCGATGTCCGCTTCCCAGAGATGACCTGACCAAGGTCATGCTGACTGCCGAGGGCAGCTTTTGACCCATACCGGAAGTAGGTGCGTCGTCTCTGTCTCGCTGCAAAATGACGCCTAATCTCCGTTTCGGGCGTTAAGGCCAGGCGATCAATAAGGTCATGGAGGCGGACATGCCGCCAGCGGCAGTTTTCATCTATTGGCCGGATGACCTAAGCGACAGGAAAATTATCGAGGAAGCTCGCCGGGTTGTCGCTGAATGTGTGAGGGTCCTCGAAACTCATCCGTCTCCGGGCCAAGAAAGGCCAGGTACGAACCGGGTTCGTAGGTGGGCTGAAGCAGATGCCTGGGCAGCCCGCGCGGAACCGTCGCGATCCAGTTTGCGTCCGGAATCGGACGGCGCTGGTTGTCGGAGATGGAGACGAAAGAAGCTTCCGGAAAAGCCACGATCACGTCGGATAGACCCGAAGGTCGAGTCGGCCATGCATGGTCGTCAGAAACGGCACTCCGGTCCGGCTCAGGACCGGCAGGGGCAACCGGTCGACATGAGAGTGGATCAGGTCGAATTCGCGCGCGCGCTCGGCGATGGCCTCGATCAGCAGCGCGCAGGCGGCATTCGGATCAGCCCCCTCCGCCCCAGGCGCAGCGCACGCGGCCACACCGCGTGGAGCCTTCCCTTCGTCAGCGTGGTCTCCAAGCATCGCGATCGGCCGCACCGAGACGGTCGGGGCAGAAGCACTGGATCAAGGTGAAGAACCGGAGCCACCCAGCGATGGCAAGGGAGTTATGATCTCCATCCCATCGCCCCTTTTTCCCATCAGCCATCCATCCTCGTGCGCCCATTCAGAAAGGAACGCAGCTCAGTCTCAGCGGTTTTGCTCGCATAGCCAGGACGAGATGCCGCAGATGCCCCGGGCTAAAGCTCACGCCTCTGCTATTCTACGCGAATATCACGAAGCCGAGACAGAATTGATCGGCAAGGCGGTGGTGCTCACGGACGGTACAGCAGGGACTGTCGAGGAATTGTACTTGGACGAAGCGCACGGCTTGCGTCTTTCCATTGCTGGCCATCCCGGAAAGTGGCCCGTGGCAACGATTAAGCTGGCGCAGAAGTGACAGCCCACCTGTTTCTGTGCGCTGATCCTCGTCATAACGCGAGCCGTTTCCTCTGGCGCGGACGGCCGCATGAGCGGAGGCAGCTGCGCTATTCAGCTCAAGAGGCGATCTTCTGCTCGGCCTCAAGGACGCGTTCGCGGAGTGCTTCCAATTCGGCAATCTGAGCAGCGAGCGCTTCGAAGCGGTGCCGAAGAACAGCGGCATCCGCTCGACCGCCGCGATTGCCCGCCTCGGGCAAGTTGGCCCATTCAAATGAAGCGGCCGATCGAGTTGACGCCGGGGAATTTTGGAAATGATGGAGACCAGTCATGGCCGGACCTTCCGAGCGGGCGCAAGGGAAAATGGGGCAGGAAGGACATCAAATTAAATCACATCGCAAGCCACAACAATAAATTACGTTAATTAAAATTAATCACGAATTATAACACTCGCCGGGGCTCTGTGGCACATTAGTGTTTTATCCTCAGTTCCTTCGGGTCTGCTCTCTGGTCGAGCTGTTTAAGCCGCTCCTCAAGGTCGCGTTTTGCTGCGATCAGCTTGACGGCGAGGACCTGACCCAGGTCGGTGTGCAGCGCCCACAACTCATCAATGGACATCGCGTCAAGGTGATCTCGATCCATGCGACCCGGGTCCCAGCAGATTACGTCAATTCGTGGCTGAGGGAGATGCCAGCGTTCTGGGCACCAAGCTCAGACACGGGCCCTGTACAATTAATGTTCCAACATTAAATCATATTAAATAAATAATATATAGTCAATTTTGTGATCAATATCCGCAATCCGCTGTAAAAGCCCAGGTTGTACTGCATTCTATTATTTTGCCCGCGGCTGGGATGTTTAATGTATTTTAGGGCGTTCCACGAGTGAGTAGGATCGCGTGGCGGTCCTCCGCCAGCATCTTGATTCCGAACTATCTGAACTGGAAGATCTTCGGTCCCGTGTACTAATGGCCGAGCAAAGAAGAAGTCTTGGCGCTGCATTTTCAAGAAGGCGAGGATTAGTAGGAAGGTTGGCCGAGCTCGATGGAGAACGCTGCCACATTGGTTCCACGCCTGAGACCTGCATCTTGGTCGCAAGCACCGCTATCAGGCTTGGTCTCGGCGAACTGATAGCGAATCAGCAGCTGGACATTCGGCAGTCAGCCTTACGCAGTCCCTACGCAGCGGAGGATCGATCTTGGCTGAACGCGAAGTCTCAGCACGAGCGAGGTCCAGCCATGCCAAGGCAACGCGCAGCCATTTCGCACGCTCAACTGCGCATATCGAGCCTGCGGCTTTACGCATCGCCGCGTCCGCTTCGGTGCGAGGATCAACGTCTCGGCACATGGCATATCGTATAAGCGCTACCGCTTAATAGCTGAAGAATGCGGAGCCCCGGAAGAATACGGTCGCTGCCTCTCCAATCGCGGCGAGAAAGGTGCGCGCACTCCCTGGGCGGTGAGGCACCTTTGTGCATCAGATCGGAGTCGGGCCCAAGCAACGACTAATGGCCCCTAGCCCAACAGGCGCTTCCGCTTGTGGCCCTTAGCTGACCAATCTCGGCATGTTGCGTGACGGCAGCTTCTGACCCTGAGCTGACTTTGCAATAGCGCATACTGCTCTATGATATTGATCGGTGAAGAAAGCATTTGAAATCAGCCAGCACAATGAGAACTCTCGCTCTTTTGCTCATAGCAATATTAGCACTTTCTGATACGGCAACGGCCTGCCGTATCGAACACACGATGACGCTTCTGCGGACGTTGCCGGATGCCGCACGCTCTGAACCAGTGGTGGCGGCCGTCGAAGCAATTGAGCTGCTACCTCCCTCTTTGGCGAGGAAGGAGGATGATGGCTGGGGGTCCTCGCCTCTGGTCAGAGTGCGCGTGGTCGAGGCGATCAATGGCGTGCAGGAAGGACAGATCCTTGTCGTTGATGCCATCGGGTCCAGCTGTGATCAGGTCTTTCGTCGAAGCGAAGCCTACTTTCGTTCCTATCTGACGAAGCGGCACTACATTGCCGGCAAGCTCGAAGCCAACGGCAACGGCGATATTGTCTTTCATGGCGCTTGGGTGCCAGGTGGCGCTGCTGGCGAACTGATACCGGTCCGACGGGCGAAGTAATTGCGCGGCGGCGGCTTCCTAACGTCCGCTTGTGGCCCTTAGCTGAACTATCTCTCAAGCATCGAAGTGTCGGCTGTCTGGCTGAAAGCGGACTCATGTCGGACAGCACGGTGATGCCCGCTTGTGACCCTTAGCGGACATGGCCGCTAAACCGTCTGTTGTCTGGTCTTGCAGCAAAGAGCGGACATCAGCCGAAGTCGGCGATTGCCGAATAAACGCAATTTATGAGTACGCGTCCTAGCCATGACGGGCACGCTGTTCTGGCTTGAGTCTCCCTCAACTCGCGCGACGATTGGCGGCCACGTCGCCATATCATTCGCGACACGCTTCTCGTCGATCGTGAGACCCGGTTGCAGTTAGTGCCCCAGGAATGTCGACCGCCAAGCGCTTTACGTGCGGCACTCTCGACTTCGAAAATGCTAGGCGTCGCATCTTCGACGGCGCGATCGAAGCCAAGTTTCCGTTGGATGCGCTGCCTATCGAAGTGGAATGGAAGTCCATCCGACAAACCGCGGCCGCGCCACGGCCAATTCCAGATGGTCGCGCCTACTCCGGGTATAATTCAACCCCGCCCGAAGTCGGACGGTTGGAGAGAATGAAGGCAAGCACATTTCCGGGCTCTGAAGTGGCGTCGCTGCGAAGTCCGCCGATCTGACCATCGATCGGGCTTGTATATTCCGCGACGACCTCACCGAAAATGTTGCGCTGGATCGCAATTTTTTGGCCCGATTTGACGTTGTCTGTCAGCTTCGTCAGATGCTCGACAATTCCGCCCGAGGTCGCAACAACAGGCATGAGACCATTGGCTACGAAGACATTTGTATCGCGTCCCGTGCGTCCCATCGGGCTCTTGATGATGCCGTGCAGCCTGAGCACGTTCATTGTGCCCTCCACGAAGCGAGGGATCATTGCCAGGTCGAGTTTTCGGGCACTGCCTATCTCCGGCGTGAACGCCGGAATGCCCACCTTGAACAGCGCGTCCGAGAGAAGCCCAGGATAGCCGGGGTTGTCAAAGATCTGGGAGATCGGGAAGAGTTCCGCCATGGCCTTGATCTCGGGGACGTCCATTTTCGCCAGGTGGAAGTCGGCGGCATCGAGGCCGGTCGCGCCGGTATGGAAATCAAGAACGTAGTCCGAGTTCGGACGGATCAGGTGATTGAACAGGAGACCCGCATGCCGCGCCGGCGCGCTCGGGGCGTTCTCGTCGCCAGGCCAAACCCGGTTCATATCGACCAGGTCCGTGCCTCGGCCGGAATTTGGCCAGCGTCGGTTCATGCTTTCTATCGCCGGGCGCGAAATATCGAATATCGCCATGACGGCGCCGCTCATGGCGGCAGGGTCGAGGCCGTTGATGATGGCTTGCACCGCATAGATCGAGCTCATTTCATCGCCGTGGACGCCGCTCGTGAGAGTGATCCGTTTGCCTGGGCTTGTTCCGCGCATGACGGTGACAGATACAAGCCACGGCTGGCCTGATGGACCTTCGACGCCGCGGAAAAAGAGCCGATGAACCTTTCCCGCCTCGAGGTCGGCAATACCGAGCGCGCTGACTACCGGTTTTCCGTCCACAGTACTGCCGGTGTAGACCGTTCCTCCCGGCAGCTTGGTGGCGGCGGTTTGTGCCGCAGCATGATTGGAAGACATGACCGATGATGCAGCCCCCACGGCTGCAAGGGTAGTTGCACGCATGAAGTCGCGACGATCGGTGCTCCGCTGATCTGTCATGGCATTGCTCCAGTTGATGCTGGCGGACCGCCCTTGCGGCGCGCAACGAGCATTCTGGGGCGGCTCTATGGGTTTGTCGAACGACGGGCTCGCTGTAGCTCGGTATCGGCCCGACTCGCGCCTGCCAGCGTGTCCGCTCGATGGTCGCTAACGTGGGCAAACCGGGCGTGCCGTGGACATCGCCAAGGCGACGCGGATGGCCCATAGCGGACATAGGTGAGGATGCGGCCGATTTCCGCTTTTGGCCTTCACCGAAGTAGCGCCGCGTCTGACGGAGGTCCGCTCACCGCTGCCGAGCGGACCAGATTTGCTCAACCTGAGTTGTTCGCAGTTTGACCCAAAGCGGACATTGGACCCCACCCAAATATACATCCTTCGACCGCCGACAACACCTTCCAAGCATTGGGCTTGGACAGATACACTTTCCGCATCCTGATCCTGGGAGGCGGGCATGAGACGGCGCTCGTTCATTGGGCTAATCGGCGGCGTGGCCGTGTCTCCAATCGCTGTTCGGGCGCAGCAGCCAGCAAAGATGAAGCGGCTCGCACTAGCTGACCCGGCGCTAAAGGTTGCCGACATGCGGATTGGAGGCGACTCGGGTTACACGTTGGGTCTTCGGGAACTCCAGCGTCTTGGTTATATCGAAGGTCAGAATTTGATCATCGACCGGTTTTCGGCTGACGGGACAGGGGAATATGGCGACCTCGTAGCCAAAATCGTCAGCGCGCATCCAGACGTGATCTTTGCTTTGGGTACGTCTATCACACTCGCATTGAAAGCGGCGACTAGCACAATTCCCATCGTTGCCATCACTGGCGATCCGATTCGATTTGGAGTGGTATCCAGCCTGTCGCGTCCGGGCGCAAACGTTACGGGGGTTAGCGTTGATGCTGGCGTTGAACTTTGGGGTAAGCGTCTTGAACTGCTTGCCGAAGTCATCCCAAAGGCTCGCAACGTGCTTTTCGTCTCAACGCAAGCGGGTTGGGAGGCTGAGGGCGGCAAGGCGACGCGGGAGGCAGCTCAAAGGCTCGGTATTGCGTTAGCGATTGCGCCCGTGTCCACTCCGGTCAATGAACAGGCATACAGCGACGCTTTTCAAGCCATCCGGCGGGACCAAGCCGATGGACTTGTGATTGCAAACATTACTAACGCCTACGCTCATCGCTTTCTTCTCGTTAAACTCGCCCAGCAAATCGGTCTCCCGACGATGTTTGTCCTTCGAGAGCAGGCGGAAGCCGGAGGATTGATGTCTTATTCCATGGACCTAAAGCACGCCATTCTGGTCGCTATTGCGCAGGTGGCTGAGGTATTGCGCGGTAGCAGACCAAGCGAGATGCCGTATGTCCAAGGGACGCGATACGAGTTTGTGATTAACCTGAGGGCCGCAAAGGCAATAGGTCTCACGATTCCTCCGGCATTGCTCGCCCGCGCCGACGAGGTGATCGAATAAAGTCGCCTATTGGCCCGAAGCGACAAACGCGGTGGAGGTGCCTTGATGTCGGCAACGAGGGGTAAGCCGGACGCGGGTTTGATCGCGCAGAACCGACGCGATTGACCCGTCTCAGACATCCAACGGATTGGACACTTCCACATACCGGCACAAAGACACATACCTGTGAGAGGACGATCCGGTGGACCTGGCAGATCGTCCCTCGACTGGTAGCTGCAGGCCTATTGGTGACCGTAGTACTGGCGATTGCACTGGTGACGGCCTCGCTCATAGCTCGCCTCTCGGTACGCCGGTCCTTTCATGATGCTGCTCACATCAGCGAGCATCCGTGCCTGCTTGAGACACTCCACGTAAGGCTTGTTCGAGAGCCAATCGAGTCCGAGACCGCCAGCGTGAGATGTCTGGATTGAAGCAACGAACGAACTGATTCCGACTATTGCGGCGAAAGCTAAGTGAGCAGCGCGGGAGACGGTCATGGCATATTTCCTTGTGCCTGGGTAATCGCACAGAGACAATGCCGTGCCGTACGTCTGAAATATGTGCTGCCCATCACATCCGCTGGGCCGGGCGCATGTGGCGTCAGTGCGCTCTGCAAAGCGGCGTTCTATCTTTAAGGTTGCCCGCAAAGATGGGTACCTCGGTAGAAATCATTCAGGATTATGACCGCACGCAGGCTACGGCTGCTGTGTTTGCAACTAGGCTAACCGTTATTCTCTGATGAATTGATCTGAGCAAGTTTAAACAGCTGCGCTGGTTGGTCTAAAAAGAGAAAGCGCATTTCCGCTTCTGGCCCTTGGCCGACCTCAGCCCTGAGCGCGGCGATGTCCGCTTCCCAAGGAAGCGGACACCCTGGCGCCAATACGCCAAGTGCCCCCGGACGCCATATGACCGCGTTTTCGAGCGATTGGGAAGCGTGCCGAATGTCCGCGCGTTGGCCCGTGGCAGACCTCGGTCGCCGCCTGTCGGATGTCAGCACGCGACCCCAAGCGGACTATTCAATTTCCGTCAGCTACTCCGCGGAAATCCGCGCCTGTCAGGATTTCCATCCTGCCTACACACGACGTCACGACTTATTTTGTTTTGCCTCCACATACCGCGCGAAACTGTCGAGGATCGCCTGCCAACCGCCTTGCTGCTGCTCGACCGAGTGCGTCGGTTCGCTGTCGAAGACGACGCGGACGACAACGCCCTTTGGGCCGGGCACGAATTCAACTTCGGCCTTTCGATCGCCGAACGCGTATTCGATCCGCTCGTGTTCAACGATCTTGGTGTAAGTGCCGGCGAAGTCGAAACCCATGCTGCCGTCCTTGGCCTCCATGCGCGACGAGAAGGCGCCGCCATCACGCAGGTCGACCGTAGCCTTGGTCGTATGCCAGTCGTCGGACGCGGCGTTCCACTTCACGATGTGGGCAGGCGTCGTATAGGCACGCCAGACCTGATCGACAGGGGCTGCTACGTTGGTCTCGACGGCGATCCTCATGGGCATTGCTCCAGTTTCACTTTGAAGGCTCGAGGTGATGACATCACTTCACGTGCACGGGTCCATACACGGCACTTCCGAGCAGTGTCCACCGGAGGACGATCGAGACCAGCCCATGCCGACATGGTCGCGCCGCAAATGCATACAAAATGCGAAAGGGTATCATCAGAACGCCTTTGGACCATCCGCCAGCGACCGCGATCAAACTTAAGGCCACAATCTGTGGCGAATTCGGTCGTGGCGCCAAAGGCGAAGATCAGAACGCCGATGCCCGAAGCGGTAATTGCTCTCGACGTGCCGAGGAACGGCCTCCGGCGCAGCTTGTTGGTCCGGCAAGCAACAGGAGGCGTGACCATGGAACGCATCAGCAAGAGCCAGATCCTCCTGCTCGCCGTTTTAGCCATGATCCTGATCTTGACCGGTGTCTGGGCCGTTTCGGTATGGAATGCCAGCAGCGGGGTCGAGATCGGCAAGCACGGCTGGATCGCGCTAGGCCTTGGCACATTTTTCTCCTTGCTGATTGGATGCGGACTGATGGCGCTGATGTTCTTCAGCAGCCGCAGCGGTCATGATGACAGCGCCGATCCCTTCCGGCACAAGCAAGACAAATCCGCCGAGTGACGTTCGAGGTTGCATCTAGCCCTCAGCCAATTCGCTGCGGCGAACCGATCATGTGGCCCTTAAACTCAAGCGAGATGGCAATGACGCGGACGGTCGAGGTTAATGTGCCCCAAACTGCGGGTGAAATGACCGAATTGGCGCCCGCGCGGGCAGGAATCCGTACCCCGCCGGGCTTCCCCTCAGCGCCGGCATGCCCTATGACGCTGCAACGCAAAAATCCCCCAAAAGACAGTCATGATCCGCCTCGACAACGTCAGCAAGCAAGCCGGCCACCAGATCCTGTTCATTGAAGCCTCCGCCGCCCTCAACAAGGGCGAGAAGATCGGCCTGGTCGGGCCGAACGGCGCCGGCAAGACCACGCTCTTCCGGATGATCGCCGGTGAGGAACTGCCCGACGAGGGGCAGGTTTCGACCGATCGCGGCATCACCATCGGCTATTTCAACCAGGACGTCGGCGAGATGTCTGGCCGCAGTGCCGTGGCCGAGGTGATGGACGGGGCCGGTCCCGTCAGCGAGGTCGCGGCCGAGCTGCGCGAGCTCGAGGCCGCCATGGCCGATCCTGACAAGGCCGACCAGATGGACGAGATCATCACCCGCTACGGCGAGGTGCAGCACCGTTTCGAGGAGCTCGATGGCTATGCGCTCGACGGCCGCGCGCGCGAAGCGCTGTCCGGCCTCGGCTTCAGCCAGGAGATGATGGACGGCGACGTCGGAAAACTCTCCGGCGGCTGGAAGATGCGCGTCGCGCTGGCGCGTATTCTTTTGATGCGCCCCGACGTCATGCTGCTCGACGAGCCGAGCAACCATCTCGACCTCGAAAGCCTGATCTGGCTGGAAAAATTCCTGCACGACTACGAAGGCACGCTCTTGATGACCTCGCATGACCGCGAGTTCATCAACCGCGTGATCTCCAAGGTGATCGAGATCGATAGCGGCTCGCTCACGACCTATACCGGTGACTACGAATTCTACGAGCAGCAGCGCGCGCAGAACGAGAAGCAGCAGCAGGCGCAGTTCGAGCGCCAGCAGGCGATGCTCGCCAAGGAGATCAAGTTCATCGAGCGCTTCAAGGCGCGCGCATCTCATGCGGCGCAGGTGCAGAGCCGGGTGAAGAAGCTCGACAAGATCGAGCGGGTCGAACCGCCGCGCCGTCGCCAGAGCGTGGCGTTCGATTTTCCGCCGGCACCGCGCTCGGGCGAGGACGTCGTGGCGCTCAAGAACGTGCACAAGGGTTACGGAGCCAAGCGGATCTATGACGGGCTCGATTTCATGATCCGGCGCAGGGAGCGCTGGTGCGTGATGGGCGTCAACGGCGCCGGCAAGTCGACGCTGCTCAAGCTCGTCGCGGGCGCGAGCGAGCCCGATGAAGGCACGGTGGCGGTCGGCGGCAGCGTCAAGATGGGCTATTTCGCCCAGCACGCCATGGACCTGCTCGACGGCGAGCAGACGGTGTTTCAGTCGCTCGAGTACGCATTCCCGACCGCGGGGCAGGGAAGCCTGCGCGCGCTCGCGGGCTGCTTCGGCTTCTCCGGCGACGATGTCGAGAAGCGCTGCCGCGTGCTGTCAGGGGGCGAGAAGGCGCGCCTCGTGATGGCCAAGATGCTGTTCGACCCGCCGAACTTCCTGGTGCTGGACGAGCCGACCAACCATCTCGACCTCGCCACCAAGGAGATGCTGATCACGGCACTGGCGGATTTCGAGGGGACCATGCTGTTCGTCTCGCATGACCGGCATTTTCTGGCGACATTGTCGAACCGGGTGCTGGAGCTGACACCGGAAGGCATCCATCAGTTCGGCGGCGGCTACACGGAATATGTCGCGCGCACCGGGCAGGAGGCGCCGGGGTTGCGGAGCTAATCTTTGCTCTTTCCCGCAACCTTGCCCGCAATCTTGGCGATGGCCTCGATCTCGTTGGTCCAAATGCCGCCGGAATAGCCTTGCGGCAACCGCGCGAACGCTTCCGGCGTATCGATGCCGGTGGAGAACTCTCCGCCGCTGTAGGGACCGAGCACGAACACCGCGCTGTTGACGCCGTTCATGCGTGCGAGGAAGCGATCGGGCCAGCCCCATAGCCAGGGTGCGGCGTTGATCGGTACCAGCACCATCGCGTTGCGGCAGGCCGCCGGGACCAGGCCGGTCCAGCCATAGCCGATATAGCGGATCAGGCAGCTCCGGATGGCCGCGCGCGAGATCGTGCGGACATCGGGGGTGAGGCGACGGATCGCGTCGATGGGCTCGTCGCCACCATAAACCATGACCGTGCGGCGCCGCTCGGCCGGCAGCGCATTTAGCACGCCGGCAAGTTTCTCGCCTTCGCTTGGGTCTCGGCTCTTCACGTTGATGAGGAGTTTCTTGTCAGGGAAGGTGGCCAACACCTCCGACAATGTCGGCATCATCCCAATCGCCTTGCCGCGGAACGGGAAGGACTTGCCGCCGTCGGCGGTGTAGCCATAGCCGATGTCGAGCATTTTCAACTTCGCCACGCTCTGCTCGCGCGTGACACCGTGGCCGTCGGTGCGGCAATCGAGCGTCCAGTCGTGGAATACGGCGAATTCACCGTCGGTCGTCGGATGCACGTCGAGCTCGACCACGTCGGCGCCGGCGTCAAAACTGGCGCGCATCGATGGAATGGTGTTCTCGAGATAATCGTGGGTCGGCGGCAGCATCCGCGCGGCGGTGCAGGTGTCGTTCTTTACATCGCGCTCATCGAAGCGTTGCGCCATGCCGCGATGGGCAAGCAACACCGGCTTGCCGCCCTGATGCAGCGCCAGAAGGCTGGTGTTGTTGATGTAGACGCCTACCGCGACGGCGATGATGGCTGTCGTCGCGAATCTGAGTTTCCGGCCCACAGATGATTCCCAATTCCGCGATCACCCTCAGCGGTATTTGAGGTTGATTTGCGGCGATCGTTTCGCAGGGGCGCTGTCCGCATCGTGCGGCTTGAACGGCCCCATGCCAGTCGCTACGCTCCTGCAAAAAAGAGGAGTGAAACGGCGATGAAGCAACTCCGGATCGGCGACATCACCATCGACGCGGTCATCGAGCGGGAAGGGCCGTGGCGGCGGCCGCAGGATTTCTTCCCGGCCTATGACGAGGGCGTGTTCGCCCGTCATCTGCCGACGATGGAGCCGGAGGTGTTCGACGCCGCGCGCGGCATGATGGTGATCACCTACCAGACCTTTGTCGTGCGCACGCCGCGCTACACCATTTTGGTGGACACCTGCACCGGCGAGGACAAGGGCCATCCGGCGCCGTTCGATTTTCCCGGCAAGGAGCGCTGGCGCAACGAGCTGTTCGCGCTCGGCATCGGGTTTGAGCAGATCGACTACGTGTTTTGCACGCATCTGCATATCGACCACACCGGCTGGAACACGAGTTTGCGCGACGGCCGCTGGGTGCCGACGTTTCCGAATGCGAAATACGTCTTTCACACGGGTGAGTATGCGGCCTGGGAGGCCGAGAATGCCAAGGGCAGCAATCCGCCCGGCACGGTGTTTCGCGACAATTGCCTGCCGATCGTCGAGGCCGGGCAGGCGCTGTTGGTCGACGACGATTACGCGCTCGACGATACCGTCACCTTGACGCCGACGCCGGGACATTCGCCCTGTCATTGCTGCGTGAACATCTTTTCGAAGGGCCAGCGCGCGGTGGTCGCGGGCGACCTCATGCATCACCAGATCCAGTGCCGCGAGCCGGACTGGTCGGCGAAGCCGGATTGGGACCCGAAGCAGTCGGCGCTCTCGCGGCGAAAATTCTTCGCCTCCGTGGCGGACACCGACACGCTGATTTTGCCGGTTCATTTCCCGGCGCCGACGGTGGGGCTGATCAAGCCGCTGGGCGATGCGTTTGATTATAAGTTCAAGCGGGAGTGATCGCGAAACCTGCAGTGGGATCGACCCGGAGGTCTCGTGTCCCGGACGCGCTGCAGCGTGCAACGCTGCTGCGCAGAGCCGGGACCCATCTATCGAACCATGCATATGGAAGCATGGGCCCCGGCTCTGCAGCGCACCGCTGAAGAAGCGCTGCGCCGCGTCCGGGGCACGAGAGTGCGTTGGATAACGGCGGCGCCTTACGCGCCGACTTCGCACTTCTTCATAAAGCTGTTCTTGGCGGCGCCGGCGAGCGGCTTGCCGTCGGCACTGACGGCCTTGGGCGTGCAGGCGTCGGCCTTGCACTTCTTCAGGAACGAGGTCTTGGCGGCGCCGGCGAGCGCCTTGCCGTCCTTGCCGACCGCCTTGCTCTCGCAGGTTTCTTGGGCGAAGGCCGAGCCTGCCGCAAAGGTGGCAACAATCGCAGCCAGGAAAATCCGCTTCATCATGGGTGTCTCCGTAAACCAGAAATGGCGGAGAGATTGGAGCCGGGAATCGTGGCGCAATCAAGCTGGATGAGGGCCTGCCGTCCGGTCCGGCTGGCGATTTTTTCGAGCGGGAGTCGGCCAGGCGCGCTTCCTGTTGCACTGCTCGCTGACCGCGGCGGGCAATGCTGCTAGGCTTGGCCAGCTTAGCCGGACGGAGCATCGTGATGGACGCCGTGATCCCGAAACGCCAGGAAGCCGCCGATCAGCATTCGCATCTGGTTCGGCCTCACGACATGGATTGGCAGACGACGCGCTTTCCCGGCTGCGAGGCCAAGACGCTGCTGTTCGATCGCCGCACCGGCCTGATGACCGCCTTGATGCGGTTTGCGCCGGGATCGGTGCTGCCCGATCACGAGCATGTCGGCATCGAGCAGAGCTGGGTGATCGAAGGCGCGCTCGTCGACAAGGAAGGGCCGGCCAAGGGCATCGCCTGCAAGGCCGGCGAATTCATCTGGCGCGAGCCGGGCAGCCGGCATGCGGCCTGGTGCCCGGATGGCGCCCTGATTCTGGCGATCTTCCAGGTGCCGAACAAGTTCTTCGAAGCCGACGGCCGCGCGGTCGACGCCGCCGGTCAGGACTGGGACGAAACCTGGGGGCACACCGCGGCGCAGCGGGTGCAGAGCGCCTAGCGCGGTTTAGGCTCCCCGCATGAGCAAGGCCTTGAAGTCGGCTCGCGCGCGCTGCGCCTCGGCACGCGCGACGTCCGAGGCATCGCCCATGCCGAAATAGCCGTGGATCAGGCCGGGGCCCTCGTGATGCTTGACGCGCACGCCGGCGGCCTCCAGCGCGCGCGCATAGGCAGCGCCCTCGTCGCGCAGGGGATCGAACCAGGCGGTGGTCACGACCGCGGGTGCAAGGCCCGCAAGTGAGGCGGCCCGCAGCGGCGAGACGCGCCAGTCCAGGGCATGGCCTGGATCGGCGAGATAATGGCCACAAAACCATTCCATCGTGGCACGCGTCAGAAAGTAGCCCTCGGCATTCTCGGCGCGCGAGGGATAACGCGCGTTCTCGCGCGCGTCGGCGTAAGCGCCGAGGACGTCGGTCACGGGGTAGACCAGCAATTGCGCGGCGAGCTTGATGCCAGCATCGCGGCAAGCGATCGCAGTGGTCGCGGCGAGATTGCCGCCGGCGCTGTCGCCGGCAACGCCGAGGCGTTTTGCGTCGCCGCCAAATTCCGCGACGCGGTCGAAGATATCACTCACGGCGGCGAAGGCGTCCTCGAACGCGCCCGGAAAGCGCGTCTCCGGCGGGCGGCGATAATCGACCGAGATGACGACGGCGCCGGTCTCGATCGCTAGGTTGCGCGCCTGCCGGTCATGGGTCTCGAGGTCGCCCGCGACCCAGCCGCCACCGTGGAAGAACACCACGGTTGGCGCGGGCGTGCTGCCGATCCGATAGACGCGTGCAGGAAGCAAGCCGGCACCGCCTTTCACCTTGATATCCTCGACGCTGTCGACGGGCGGCGGCGGGATGGCGGCGCGCGAGGCAGCCAGTGCGCGCAAGGAATCGCGGGCGCTCTGTGGCGTCATGACCGTGGGATCGCGCATCGGCATGAGCGGAATGATCTGGGCGATGACGGGATCAAGTGGCGCGGCCATGGCTGTGGTCTCCAGGGTTCTTGGTCTTGCTTGCCGCTTAGCATAGATTTTGCGAGCCGCATCGGCAACCGGCCGTGTCGCCACGCCGGTGAATGAAGGGCAGGGAGGCTTTAGAGGTGGAATTCGAAACGCTGGTCCAGTCGCGCCGCAGCGTGCGCGGCTTCAGGAACGAGCCGGTGCCGCGCGCGGTGATAGAGGCGATCATCGAGAGCGCCAAGCGTGCGCCGTCGTAGATGGACACCCAGCCCTGGCATGTTCATGTGCTTACCGGCGGCCCGCTCGAGGAGGTCCGCCGCCGCAACATGGACGAGATGATCGGCGGGGCCACGGTCAAGCGCGACATCATCAGCCAGGGCGAGTACCAGGGCGTGCACCGTACGCGGCAGGTCGACATCGCCAAGAAGCTGTTCGGCGCGATGGGGATCGCGCGCGACGACAGGCCGATGCGGCACATCGTGCGCGAGGTCGCGAAAATTCCGGAGGACTAGGTGATCATGACCTGCGTCGCGATGGGCTATCCTGACGACGACTTTGCCGAGAACGCCGTTCGCTCGGACCGCGAGCATAACGAAGAGTTCGTGCGCTACGTGGGTTTTGCCGATTAGCAGGATGAAGAGGAGATTATTCTCTCGCAAAATTTTTTTGGTGCGGAGTCGTTCGCGGCCTCTTGCAATCTCGAAGATGCGGGAGGAACAATATGCAGACTGAGAGGTTTGTTGCTGGCGCGAGGGAATTGACATGCGGCGGCTGGCTAGCCTGGTTCGATGGTTCTTCGGCCCGCGGCTGCGGCGCCCCATCGATGCTGATCCAAGTCTTCCTTTCACCCCCGAAGAGTTCGGCCGGCTGATTCGCAGCGGCCGCCATGAGGACATGAAGCTGCTGGCCGACGGGCTCGCCTGCCGGTCCATCCCGCACCGCGCCAGCCATCGCGCCACGCACTAGCCGGGGCTCGCTTCGCGGCCATCGCCATAGGCCCGCCGGCCTTATCGCGTGAGCGCGACCTCCTTGAACGAGGTCACCAGCGCTTTCTCCAATTTTCCGCTCATCCCGCAGAGGACGTCGTAGGCTTCCGCACGAGGCATGGTGGGCTTGTAATGCCGGTGCTCGATCAGCGCTGCGAAGATGTCGGAGATCGTGAGAATCCTTACGACGTCGCCGATGCTCTCGGCGCAGAGCGCATCGGGATAGCCGCTCCCGTCGAGATATTCGTGATGATGGCGAACGGCATCGAGGATCTCCGGCGAAATCTTGTCGTGGCCTTTTAGAAACTCATGGCCAGCGGCCGGATGGGTCTCGATCAGGGCACGTTCCTCCGCATCGAGGCGGCTCGGCTTGTCGAGAATGGCGAGCGGGATCTGCGCCTTGCCGATGTCGTGGAACATGGCCGCCGAGTAGAGGCGCTCCAGATCGGCTCTTCCGACACCGAGGCTCAGGCCGAAGTCGATGGCGACGCCGGTCACGAGCAGGCAGTGCTGATAGGTTCCCTCGTGATGGCGCCGCACCGTCGTGAGCCATTCCGAAAGGCCTCGCTGGGTTATGCGGTCGGCGATCTGGCGGCCGGCCTCCTTGGTGCCATCGACGTCGATGGGCTGGCCAAGGGTGACGGCCGTAAACATCGAGGCGATCGCGGTTGCCGCGGCCTCGACCGCGTTGTCGGACCGTGCCATCTCGCCCGGCGCGGCGGAGGACGGATCCGCCGGATCGCACAGCGCAGACAGTAGTTTGGGCCGGTTGATCGTACCGGGCAGGACGTGCGTCGCCCCGAGCGCGTAGGCTTGCGAGATACCGACGTGAGAGCTGTGCTCGAGGAGAAATATCCGCTTCTTCGCCTTGGCGAGCTTGCCAGCCCGTCTCTTGAGGGCGGCGATACTGTCGACGTCGCGCAGGTCCGCGCGGATGACGATGGCGGCGGGCACCTGCGACAGCTTGGCTTCAGCGTCCAGCCGTTCGCCGGCGACGGCGAAACGGTCCTCAAGGATCGTGCAGACGCCGGCCAGCCTGTCGGACGTATCCGCCAGCACATGCACGAAGGAGCGGGCCGCTTCCTTCTCGCGGATGCCGTCCGCGTTGACGGGGCTGAGGATGGTTCGCGCGTTCTGCACCGCTCGACCTGGACTATCGTGGATTGCAATAATTGGGATGAATTGTTGGCCTATTTGCTCCGGGCGACGGTCTGCGTAGCGGCCGAGGGTGCGCTCGCCGGCTTCTTTTTGCCATCAGCGGTGACGAAGTGAATGCCGGCCGTGGTGCCATCGATCCAGATCAGCTCGCAGCGCCGATAGGCGAGCCCGGTCGACGACAGCAGCATGAAGAATTCCTTGGCCTGCAGCACGTCCAGCGTGCCCTCGACCTCGACCTTTGCGCCTGTCTGCGACACGTCGAGCAGAACGCAGCTGCGCCGCCATGTGCCGTCAGAGCCCATCAGATTGACGGCCTGCCTGTGGTCCATCCGCACGCGCGCCGCCTTGCGGCCGTCGAACTTCATCGGCTACCCCCCGTTTTTGCGCCGCGATCTCGCCGACTGCTCTCCTTGACGCTTGCGGCGATTTCCCCCCACCGCACCGTCCACTGACTGGTCGACAGAAGCAGCGTCTCGAAAATGTGTTGTGCGCGTTCGCGCTCGGCAAAGGAAAGCCTGGTGCCGCTGCGGTTGCTCAGGATGGCAAGCGTGGTCTGCCAGTTCAGCCGCGACGCCCGGCAGGCCATCACCAGGCCTTCGCAATCGCCGTCGGTCATGACGTGCTCGACGATCTCGATGGGGGTCCCCGAAAGCACCGACAAGGCCGTGAACAAATTGGCGGTCTCGCCGCGGATCGCGAAGCGGTTCACCGCGGAATCGTTGAGCTTGCCGATGCGGTTGAGCGCGACGATCTCCGGCCGTGCGCTTGCATAGGCGGCCGCGCTAGGCAGCTTGGGCACGATCGGCGCTGCCGCTCGAGGACACGAGACGGTGGAAGCCTTTGGCTCCGCACGTGCGTTGGGGGCCGGCGAGGCCGGCAGCAACTTCCGCAGGACCGGATCTGGCGTGCCTGGTCTGAGCGCCAGGGCCTTCGTGAGTTCGTCATCGCTTGCGCACGTCTCAACGAGCGCGACGTAGGCGGCATCGGAGAACCGTGCCCCTGCGTTGCTGATCAGCGCAAGGTGAACGGAGCGGCCGCCGCGCTTGATGAGCGTCTCGGTCAATTGCGGTTCGATGTGCGCTCGGACAGCAATCGCGAGTTGCTGCGGTTCGCCGCTCGAAATCGCGATTGTTTCGAGATCGGACGTGGAGAGCGCCTGGGATTTGAACAGAACGGGGCAGGCCACGCCGGGATCGTCGTGTAAGGCAAGACGTTGCAGGGTCTTCGGCGGAGCCACTTTGAGCTCGGCAAGCGCCGCGCCGAGTTGAATCAATGCGCTGGCCTCGACCCGCTCCGTCAATCGAAGCAGGACGCCGTCGACCACACTGGCCAGCAATTCCTGAGGCCGGTCGCGGCTGCCGGTGAGCAGCTGCAAAATGCCTTCGAGGATGCGAGCGCAGCGGTCCAGCGGGCAAGTTGCGACCGCATCCTCCAACTCGACCAGAATATCAGCAGGCGAATTTGCCGTCATGGCAGGGGCCTGAAATAAAATAGCTATACGATTTAACGAGCTTTATTGGGCCTCAAAGGTGTTAATTTTTAATTTTGAGAATTAAATCCCAGGGTGTTAATGCACCGCGGCATTTCGGGAAATGCTATCGAAATTCGGCAAGGCTCGACGTCCCGGCTTGTCCTTTCAGTTGGACCCTTCCCAATTGATCAGGACACGTTAGGATTGATTCTTCAGGTCCGACGAGAAACCAAAAAGGGGGAAGCGGATCGGCACCGTTGCCAAATGCGCGTCGATTGCGACGCCGGGTTTCGTATTTTCATGAACAGCATTGATGACGTGCCCAGGCTGCCACTCAAGACATTTCGTTTTTCAGATGTCGACGAATTTCGAAGCTCCATACGCGGGCTGACTTTCGAGTTCACGCCTTTCGTACGGAAGATTTCGTCTGAGCAGACAATTCTGTCGTTGCCCGGGTGCGACGTGAATTTGACGCGCGCGTTTCCCCGGGTCGTTGATGCACAGCTCGTCGGGAATTGCACTGCGATCGGCTTCACGATGGACGACCTCAACGTCCCCATTCGCTTCAATGGCTCGCAACGTGCACGTCCGGTCGTGGTCATTGGCAGCGGCGGCGCGGCCTACACCGTCATCGAGGAGGTGCAGCGGCAAATCGCCTCAGTGGTTTTCAGCCCGGAAGTGAGGGACCGCGGCTGGCCCAGAGCTTCCCAGAGCTTCAAGATTTTCGAAACGAGTGCCGCTGGCCTGGACCGGCTGCGCCGTGTGGTGCGTGAGGTGCTGGCCGCGGCCTCAGAGCCCGTCGAGGCGTCAGATCTCCCGGTCAAGGCAAGAGCAATGAAGGAATCCCTGCTCGCGGCCGTCGACCACGTGTTGGGAGATGTCGTTTCGGTCCGCTGGACGCTGCGCCCCAATGACGAGCGGAGCTTCAGGATGTTCCGGGATATCAGTGCGCTACTGTCCGATGACCTCTCGCAGCCGATCTACAGCGAGGAGATTGCCCGCAAGCTCGGACTGTCCGTCCGCACCATGCACGACGTCATCCGCCGCTATCGCGGCATGAGCCTGCACCGTTACTTGCGCCTGCGCCGACTGTGGCTGGTGCGCCGGCGGCTGCTCGCCGGCGCCGACAGCGTCAAGGCGGCGGCGCTTGCGTTCGGCTTCTGGCATCTCGGCGACTTCTCCCGAAGTTACCGCGACCAGTTTGGCGAGACGCCGTCGCAAACGCTGGAGCGCGGACGCGGGCGATAGTTGACGGATCGAGTAGGGCCGGACGCCGGTTTTGTGCTACCGTCCGGCCATGAGCAATCGCATCCTCGTCCTCTACGGTTCCTACCGTTCCGACCGCATGGGCATCCGCCTTGCGAATTTTGTCATCAATCGGCTGCGCGCGCGCGGCGACGATGTCACCTTCATCGACGCCAAGGCGATCGGCCTGCCGATGCTCGACCGCATGTACAAGGAGTATCCGAAGGGTTCGGCACCTGAAGCGCTTGAGATTCTGGCGGGACAGATCCGCGGCGCCGACGGCTTCGTCTTCGTCACCGGCGAATACAATTGGGGCATCCAGCCCGGCCTCAAGAATCTCACCGACCACTTCCTCGAAGAGTGGTTCTGGCGTCCGGCCGCGATCGTGAGCTATTCGGCCGGCCGGCTGTCCGGCGCGCGCGCCGCGACGGCCTGGCACGGCACGCTCTCCGAGATGGGCATGGTGGTAGTGTCGAGCACCATCGGCGTCGGCCCGATCGCGCAGACATTGTCGGCCGACGGCGAGCCGATCGGCGACGGCGGCAAGGCTTTGGAGCGCTCGTTCCCGCGCTTTGCCGACGATCTCGCCTGGTGGATCGAGGCCGCCAAGGCGCAGCGGGCGCGCAAGGCGCCGCCGTACTGAACTTGTCTACGCCGCCCTGACCTCGCCGAGGAAGCGGTCGAATTGGCCGGCGAGATCGCGCGACTGCGTCGAAAGCTGCTCGGCGGCGCCCAGCACTTCCCTTGCGGCCGCGCCCGTGTCATCGGCGGCGCGCTGCACGCCTGCGATATTGGTGTTGACCTCCTGGGTGCCGCGGGCGGCCTCCTGGACGCTGCGGGCGATCTCCTTGGTCGCCGAGCCCTGTTCCTCGATCGCTGCGGCGATCGCGGTGCCGATCTGGTCGATCTCGCCGATGACGTCGGCGACGTTGCGGATCGCGGCCACGGTCTCGTCGCTCGCGGTCTGGATCGCCGTGATCTGCTCGGAGATTTCGGTGGTGGCCTTGGCGGTCTGGCCCGCCAGCGATTTCACCTCGGAGGCGACCACGGCAAAGCCGCGGCCGGCCTCACCGGCGCGGGCGGCCTCGATGGTCGCGTTCAGCGCGAGAAGATTGGTCTGCTCGGCAATGCTCTGGATCAGCGTGACGACGTCGCCGATCTTCTGCGCGCCCTCGGCGAGGGTGCGTGCGGTGTCGCCGGTGCGGCGGGCGTTGTCGACGGCGCGGGCCGCGATCTCGGTGGATTGCGCGACCTGACGACCAATCTCGGAGATCGAAGAGGTCAGCTCTTCGGTGGCGCTGGCGACGGTCTGCACGTTGGTCGAGGTCTGCTCCGAGGCCTTGGCGACGACCGCGGCCTGGCTGTTGGTCTGGGCCGCCGTCGAGGTCATCGACTGTGCGGTGCTTTCCATGGTCGAGGAGGCCCGGGACAGGCCGCCGACGAGCTCGGTGACCTTGGCCTCGAACGCGCGGGTGAGCTCGTCGAGCGCCTGCGCGCGGCGCATCTTGCCGTCGTTCTCGGCCTGCTTCTCGGCCGCGAGCCGGTCGGCCCGGATCATGTTGTCCTTGAAGACCTGGACGGCGGCAGCCATCGCCCCGATCTCGTCGGAGCGCTCGGCGCCCGGGATGCTGTCCGCAACCTCGCCCTCGGCAAGCCGCGACATCCGGCTCGTCAGGTTGACGATCGGCGCGCAGACGCGGCGGCGAACCATCACGATGAGGCCGACGCTCGCGATCAGGACGGCGGCAAGGCCTGCGAGCGCGATGGTGAAGCTGGTGCGCGCGGCCGAGGAGGCGCCGGCGAGGATCTGCTCGGCATTGTCGTAGAACGCGTCGCGGACCTCGATGATGGTGCTGAGGCCGCGCTGCGTGGCGGCGTAATAGGTGTCCATGTCGTGTTCGTACTTGCCGCTGACCGCGCCGTCCTTGACGAGCTTGAGCTCGCGGCCGAACTCTTCGACATAGATCGAATTGAATTTTTCGAGCGCGGTGGCGACGTTCGCTGGCGTTGCCGGATTGCCGCGCAACTCCATCAGTGCCATCACGAGCTGGTCGTTGCGGCCCTGCGAGCGGCCGATGTCGGCCTTCTCGGCGTCGGTCGCCGGCTTCTTGCCGCCGACGAGGTTCTTGTGCAGGCTGGAGTTGAAGCCGCCGACGTCGCGCAACGTCATGGCGGTGTTGGCGTAACTGGCCTGCCGGTAGGCATCACCGTTCAGGATCGCCATGCGGCGGACCTGCTCGTTCAGCAGCGCGGTCACGCCGCTGTTGAGCACGGCATTGTCGGCGACGATCTTCTTGGCCGCGTCCTTGCGGGCCTCCGCCGGCCCGGTGAGCGCCTTGTCGATGGCCTCGCGCAAGGCGGTGAATTTCGCATTGATGCCATCGATGTTGCTGCCGATGCTGTTGCCGTCGTCGAACGAGCCGGGCAGCTCCTTGCGCAGCGCGTTCATCCTGTCGCGGGCGCCGTCGGTCTGCTTGCGCAGCTTGTTCTGTTCGGCGAGCAGCGCAGGGTCGATCGTGGCGGGGCCGTAGAGGATGTTGGTGGAGAAGCCGCGCTCGGGGTTGAGATAGCGCGGGATGTCGCTGGCGGCGCGGACGATCGCCAGGCGGCCTTGCGCCTCGCTGATCCGCTCCATCGTCTGGTACTTGGTCACGGCGACGTAGACGGCGAGGCCGCCGCCCACGGTCGAGAGCGAGACGATGGCGGTGGTCAGGAGCGTTCCGATTTTCATGATCTGTCCGGCAATTGGCGCGGGGGAGAAAGATATTCTCCGGAAAATAGACAGACCGTATTAATCGCGGGTTTACGCTGGTGGATGCCGCGGGTGCGAGCCTGGCTTAGCGACCGAGGGTGGCAAGGATTTCCAGCGTAGCGGCGTCGCGCTCGCCTGCGAAATAGCGGGCGAGCGCCTCGCCGAACACGGGCTCATCGGACACCGCACCGAACAGCGTCATCGACGAGCGGAATTTGGAATCGTCTGGCGCGCCGAGGATGGCGTTGATGTTCCGGCCCTGAACCGCAAGCACGAGGCGGGTGCATTCGATCAGGCGCGTCCCGAGCACGGGATGGGCGAGATAGGCCCTGGCCTCCGCGCGGGAGCCGATGGCGTAGCGCTGCGACATGGCGCTTAAGCCGAGGCCGGCGATCTGGGGGAAGACGAACCACATCCAGTGAGTCTGCTTCCGGCCCCGGGCCAGCTCCCCCTGGACGTCGCGAAAAACCGGATTCTGGGCCGTTACGAAGCGCTCTAGATCGAAAGGATCGGTCATTGGATACCTTGGAGGGCCTTGCCGGCCGCGATTATGCCTAACTTTTGGCTCCCAATGTGGTAGCTGGTATAGAGTCTCCGGGCGGGGGTTGGGCCCCCCGGGGGTCGATTTGGGGATCTGATGGTTTCCGACGCAGCACATGCCGAGAGGCTGTTGTCGCGCCGCCGTGTCGGGCGAGCCGAGAGAGTTCTGCTGTCGCTGGCCGCGGTCGCGCTGGCGCTGGGGGCTGCTGCCTGGGTTGTCGATATCGGCGACACGACCCCGCTGGTCACCGCTGCACTGCCGCCGGCCAATAGCCCGTCTTTCGAGGACCGTTTCGCGTCGGCGTCCGGCAACCCGCCCGCCCGCGAGCTCGGCCTGCGGACGATGGAGCGTTCCGCCCTGAGTGCGGTCCAGCTCAAGCTCCGCGATGCCAAGGCGATGCTCGCCCAGAAGCTCCAGGGCGACGATTGGCGCTCGACCCTGACCGATGACGACCGGCACGTGGTTGACGAGACGAGGCCGTCGCAGCGTGCCGACGCTATCCCGATGCCGCGCTCGCGCCCGTCCCAGGCGGACCTCTCCGCCCAGATCGCCTCCAGCCAGGCCTATGCCGAGACCAACCCAAGGGTCGACAACCGCAACTTCTTCGAAAAATTCACCGACAAGATCAGGCTGGCCTCGCTGACGCCCGGCGACGGCCTGTTCGGCAAGGCGCCGGATCTGGCCGCCCTCGGCTACGATTCGCGGACGGCGGTCTATGACATCAAGGCCAAGGCGCTTTACCTGCCGAGCGGCGTCGCGCTGGAAGCCCATTCCGGCATGGGCGCGCTGATGGACGACCCCAATCATGTCGACCAGCGCATGGTCGGCGCGACCCCACCCGCAACCTACGACCTGAAGCCGCGCGAAAAGCTGTTCCACGGCGTCCGCGCGCTGCGCCTGACGCCCACCGATGGCACCAGCGCGCTCGGCCGCGTCGGCCTTCTCACCCACAATTACATGCTCGGGCCGCGCGGCGATTCCAACGGCTGCGTCTCGATCAAGGACTATGATCGCTTCCTCAAGGCTTACGACAATGGCGAGTTCAACCGCCTGGTCGTGGTGCCGAGCCTGAGCGGATCTGCGACTGCCTCGCAGCGCGCCAGCACCGACTCCTGATATTCGCCTGCTGCGGCGGGGCTGCCGTTTCCCCTTCGTTAAGCCGTCATCGTCCAGAAGCAGCACATGAGTGATCCATCAAGTTCCGAGACCCCGCTGCGTACGACGTTCAAGATCAAGTTGAACGGCGACACGTTGGCGATCGCGACCGTCGGCCAGGCCTATCAATTCCTCACCAACTTCAAGTCAGTCGAATGGATGGAATTCCGCTCGCTGCACGAGGACGCCGTCGAGGCTCTGGAAGGCGCAGCGGGTAACGCGATGCTGGCGGTGCAGGCAACCAACGCCGTGCGCGCGCTGTTCGTCAGCGCCAAGCTGCTCTGAAGCCCTTCAGCTCATAGTCTCGTAGTCCGGATGGAGCGTAGCGTAATCCGGGCTACAGGCTACGGGTCTTCTCCTCGCGCATCTTGAACTCTGCTTTGGGAACGGGCAAACGGTCCGCGAAGATCGTCGCCGCAAGCCCATGTCTGAAATTTAGTTCAGGGAGAGACCCCATCATGAAACGCCGTACATTTCTCAAGGGCGGCGCGGTCGCCGGCGCGACAACGCTGGTTGCCGCACCTGCGATCGCGCAGAGCGCGCCCGAGATCAAATGGCGCCTGACGTCGAGCTTCCCGAAGTCGCTCGACACCATCTACGGCACGGCGCAGACTTTTGCGAAATACGTCGCCGAAGCCACCGACAACAAATTCCAGATCCAGACCTTTGGCGCCGGCGAGATCGTTCCGGGCCTGCAGGCGCTCGATGCCGTCAGCACCGCATCGGTGGAGATGGCGCAGACCCCGCTCTATTTCTACATCGGCAAGGAGCCGGCGCTGGCCTACGCCACCGGCGCGCCGTTCGGCATGAACCACCGCCATCAGGAATCGTGGTGGCACTTCGGCGGCGGCGCCGACCTTACCAATGAAGCGCTCAAGCCGTTCAAGGCGCACGCCATCCTCTGCGGCAATTCCGGCACCCAGATGGGCGGCTGGTTCCGCAAGGAGATCAAGACCGTCGACGATCTCAAGGGCCTCAAATTCCGCATCGCCGGTATGGGCGGCCACGTGCTGGCCAAGCTCGGCGTCGTGCCGCAGCAGATCGCAGGCGGCGACATCTATCCGGCGCTGGAGAAGGGCACGATCGACGCGGTCGAGTTCGTCGGTCCCTATGACGACGAGAAGCTCGGCTTCCAGAAGGTCGCCAAGTACTATTACTTCCCGGGCTGGTGGGAAGGCGGCGCGATGCTGCACATGATCGTCAACGACGAGAAATGGGCGTCGCTGCCCAAGCAGTACCAGGCGATCGTCAACCAGGCCGGCGCGGCGGCCGGCGCCTGGATGCTCGAGAAATACGACAGCGTGAATCCGGCGGCGCTGAAGCGGCTGATCGCCAACGGCGCGGAGCTGAAGGCGTTCCCGCAACCGGTGCTGGAGGCCTGCTACAACGCCACCCAGGAGCATCTGAACGAGCTCGCCGCCAAGAGCGACTTGTTCAAGCGGACCAAGGAAAGCCACGACGCGTATATGAAGGAACTGCTGTTCTATACGCAGATCGCGGAGAACTTCTACGACAACTACCTGCTCGGCAAGATGCGCAACAAGAGCTGATTGTGAGCAGGGCGCGGTGCCGCGATCGCGCCGCGCTCTTGTAGGGTGGGCAAAGGCGCCCTTGCGCCGTGCCCACGTTCTTTGCGCCGTGTGCAATGGTGGGCACGCTCCGCTTTGCCCCCTACGAGACTTTTCGTGTGGGGAATTACACCGCGCCCAGACCCAGCTTCGCATAGATCCGCCTTGCATAGGCGCCGAACGCATCGGTCGTCTTGAGCGGCAGATCGCGCGGGAAGGGCAGGTCGATCGGAAAATAGTCGGCCATCTTCGCAGGCCCCGCCGTCAGCACAGCACAATGCGAGGACAGGAAGACGGCTTCCTGGATCGAATGCGTGACGAAGATGATGGTCTTGCCGCTCTCCCGCCAGATCCGCAACATCTCCAGATTCATCTGCTCGCGCGTCAGCGCGTCCAGCGCGCCGAACGGCTCGTCCATCAGGATCAGCTTTGGATCGTGAATGAAGGCGCGCGCGATCGCGGTGCGCTGCTGCATGCCGCCGGACAGCTGCTGCGGATATTTCTGCTCAAAGCCGGCGAGCCCGACCAGGTTGAGCAGGTCGCGCGCCCGCTCGCGCGCCGCCTTCATCGGCAGGCCAACGATCTCGGCCGGCAGCAGCACGTTGTCCAGGATCGTCCGCCACTTCAGCAGCAAAGCCTGCTGGAACACCATGCCAATGTCGCGGGTCGGATCGAACGGGCTGTTGGCGTTGCCGATCTTCACCGTGCCGCCGTCGGCGCCATGCAGGCCAGCCAGAATCTTCATCACCGTCGTCTTGCCGCAGCCGGACGGGCCGACCAACGAGACCAGCTCGCCTTCCTGCACGTCCATGGTGACGTCGGACACCGCCAGGAATTCGGCGCCGCCGCTGCGATAGACCTTGCGGACGCCCTGCAGGCTGATGAAGGGGTCTGGGCTCATGCCAGCCACTTGTCCCGATTGGCGGCGACGAAGGCATCGTCGCTGAGGTCGGCATGCGCGCGATAGACGCGGTCGATCTCTTCTTTCTGACCGGGGCTGAGGCCCTCGTCCGGATCAAGGCACCACAGGCCTTGCATCAGCCCCTGGCGCCGCAGGACTTCATGGCAGCCGGCGATGCAGCCGTGGAAATTGTTGGCGACGTCGAAGAAAGCGCTGTTGCAGTCGGTGACGCGGGCATCGAGCGCCAGCAGGTCTGCCGGCACGCTGTCCTTGTGCCGCGCCGCCTTGCAGCGTTCGAACTGCTTGATCGCACTCGCGGTCCAGACCGACCAATGGCCGAGCAAGCCGCCCTTGAAATAGGTGCGCGTGCTGACGCCGTTGTCGCGCAGATCGAACGGCAGCATCAGATCGAGCAGGATGTGGTCATCATTGCCGGTGTAGAGCGCGACGCGATCGAGCGCGCCCGCGGCCGCGACGCCGCGCAGGACGTCGAGGGTGCGATAGCGGTTGAACGGCGCGATCTTGATCGCGATGACGTTGTCGATCGAGGCGAAGCGCTGCCAGAACCGGGTGGAGAGGATGACGCCGCCGACGGCCGGCTGAAGATAGA
>NZ_PTFE01000300.1:0-268 GCF_002936975.1 Bradyrhizobium sp. AC87j1 | reverse complement strand
GCGTTTGCGGCCACCGCAAGGCTCGGCCTTGACCGGCCCGAGCACGGCGGCATCCTCGATCGGATCGGGCCTGGAAAGAACACAATGACTCACCGACCCAGTGTCCCAGGGGCATGGGAACTAGCCCGAACAGGTGATCGTTAGTCGTCCGTTCTTTAATCGCGGGCACGATGTCAACCCCGATAGACAAAAGTGATCCACTGCCGGGTTCATGGTTCTTTCCGCGGTCGTCTCTACAGCCGCCGCATGATGGCGTTCAACAGGTGTG
>NZ_PTFE01000299.1:0-288 GCF_002936975.1 Bradyrhizobium sp. AC87j1 | reverse complement strand
GGTCAGCGATGCGGCCGGCAACATCGCGACCAGCGGCGCGGTGGTCTACACGCTCAGCACCACCGGCCCGACCGTGACCGAGGCCCTGGTTGCCGACACCGGCACGTCGGCCACCGACCACCTCACCACCAATCCGGCGCTGAGCGGCACCGGCCTTGCCAACACCGTGGTGCACTTCACCATCGACGGCAGCCCGATCGCGACGACGACCACCACCGATGCACAAGGCGCCTGGTCGTTTACGCCGAGCGGGCTGACTGACGGATTACACACCATCGTGGCGAGCCA
>NZ_PTFE01000298.1:0-304 GCF_002936975.1 Bradyrhizobium sp. AC87j1 | reverse complement strand
CTGGATCGTGACGGCCACTACGGAATCTTCTTCGCCAGCTGGCAGGTCGCATCGATCGACTTGACCAATGGCCAACCTGTCAGTGATGTGTCCGAACAGGTGTCAGCCATGTCCCCGGACTAAACAGGAGGCGGGCAATCCAGTATTCCAGAGACGTCAGTGATTGAACCGAGAGGCCGCGGCGTACTGGATGCCCCGGTCAAGCCCTATTTGATTCACACATCGCGAGCGATCCTCCAGCCGCTGAGCATGGCCCTGAGGGCCAACAGGCCCTGGAGGATCGTGATGGGTCCTGGTTTACCGT
>NZ_PTFE01000297.1:0-313 GCF_002936975.1 Bradyrhizobium sp. AC87j1 | reverse complement strand
AAAATATTCCACTTTACCGAAATTCGGTTTCGGCGTATGTGTCGTCCATCCCGGCTCACCAAGAGGGGCGATCATGTGTCGTCACCATCGGGAGCCGGGCTTGCGGTGGACGCGGCAGCGTCGGCACGAGAGGCGCGGGCAGGGCGGGTAGTCCCTGTGAGCCCGTAACCGCGTGCGGACGACGGCGCTGCCAGGCTTCGTCTCGTCTGTAAGTTTCCGGCTTCGTCGACGGAGTCAGGGAAAACTGCGGCGAAATGGCGGGCCGTGCGTACGGCAAAACCGTGTGGTCCTGGCCGTCGTTGCTACGGTCAAG
>NZ_PTFE01000296.1:0-334 GCF_002936975.1 Bradyrhizobium sp. AC87j1 | reverse complement strand
CGAACTCGCAATGCCCGGCTCGCTGCGATCAACTCGTTCTTCCGCTATCTGGAATACAGGGTGCCATCCTGCCTCGACCAATCACGTCGGATCCGTGCGATCCCGATGAAGAAGACCGATCAGGCGCTCGTCGGCTATCTCACTCGTGACGAGCTGCAGGCTCTGTTAGATGCGCCAGACGCGAGCACCGTGTCCGGCATCCGTGATCGAGCCATGCTGCATCTGGCCTTCGCCGCAGGCATGCGCGTGTCGGAGCTGGTCGGCCTCCGGCTCGATCAGATCGACCGCCAGACCATGTCCAGTGTGCACATCATGGGTAAGGGCCGTCGTGAAC
>NZ_PTFE01000295.1:0-338 GCF_002936975.1 Bradyrhizobium sp. AC87j1 | reverse complement strand
CTGGCGGCCTGGGCGGCGGTGCTGTCGCGTCTGTCGGGGCAGGACGATCTTGTGATTGGCGTGCCGAGCGCCAATCGGGGGCACCGGCAGATCGAAGAGCTGATCGGGTTCTTCGTCAACACCCTGGCGCTTCGGCTGGACCTCTCGGGCAAGCCAAGCGTGTCGGAGCTTCTGGAGCGGACGCGGCGCACGGTGCTGGCTGCGCAGGAGCATCAGGACCTGCCGTTCGAGCAGGTGGTGGAGATCGTGCAGCCGCCCCGGGCTCTTGATCACACGCCGTTGTTGCAGGTGATGCTGGCCTGGGAGAACAATGCGGTTGGAGCATTGGACCTGCCGGG
>NZ_PTFE01000294.1:0-339 GCF_002936975.1 Bradyrhizobium sp. AC87j1 | reverse complement strand
AGGAGCGTCCCGAATTCGGCAATCCCGCCGCGTTCAACAGCTCGATCCCCGAATCCTATTGGCTGTCCTTCACCGTCACCTGCCGCGATCCACTCTTCTTCGACCGGATGGAGGCGTTCTCCGGCAACCGGGCCGGCACCGGAGGCCTCGTCACGTTCAAGGATTCCAACTGGCTGATGTCGGTCGTGCTCTATCACCAGCCGCACTTCGCCGGACAGCCGAAGAATGTGCAGGTGTTCTGGGGCTATGCGCTGCATCCCGACCGCGTCGGCAATTTCGTCGCCAAGCCGATGTCCGATTGCGGCGGCGCGGAGATACTGAAGGAGCTGTGTGGCCACC
>NZ_PTFE01000293.1:0-349 GCF_002936975.1 Bradyrhizobium sp. AC87j1 | reverse complement strand
ACTTGCGGCACAGATCGACGACCGAAACGCCGGCCTCGTGCTCCTTCAAAATCCCGATGATCTGCTCTTCCGAAAAGCGGCTGCGCTTCATGCTCTGGTCCTTGTCGTGGGCCAGAGCGAACTTCAAACTGGATTAAGCCCGTGGGGCAAGGTCAACTGCTTCCAATTCAGCGGCGTTACGGAGCTATGCGGGAAACTGGGTGATGACGGAATGAGATAGGCGGCGTATCGAGGCGGGTGTCGAGCCTGCCAGAACCTCACATGAGAGCGATACGCCATGAACGAGCATAGCAACGTTGTCCCACTGCGTCAGCCCGATGAGATCGACGATCCACTGACGAATGTTTTG
>NZ_PTFE01000292.1:0-389 GCF_002936975.1 Bradyrhizobium sp. AC87j1 | reverse complement strand
TTCGGCGGGTCGAAGACATCACGGAGGCGCTGTGGGGCACCCGGGTCAGCCCGAGCACAGTGTCGAACCTGAACAAGAAGATCTATACCAAGATCGAGGCGTGGCGGAATCGCAGGATCGAAGGCGAGCATCCGTATCTCTACCTCGACGGCATCGTGATGAAGCGCAACTGGGCTGGTGAGGTTCGCAACGTCTCGCTGCTGGTGGCTTCGGCGGTCAATGCCGAGGGGTTCCGGGAGATCCTCGGCATCTGTGGGCGCCAAGGAGGACAAATCCGGCTGGTCATCGTTTCTGCGGCATCTCGTCGATCGCGGTCTCAGGGGCGTGCAGTTGGTGGTTTCCGACGCGTGCCGAGGTCTTGTCGAAAGCGTTGCGGATTATCTGCCGGA
>NZ_PTFE01000291.1:0-445 GCF_002936975.1 Bradyrhizobium sp. AC87j1 | reverse complement strand
GTGAACAAGGCTTTAAGCGATTGAGCGGGAGTCTGTTTTTCGGATTTGAGACGGTTTGAGATTGCAGGGTTTGGGAGGTCGAGGCCGCCAAACCCTGCAAATTCGTTTGTGATTCCCTTTTGCGGCAGGCCATGATTCTGTGGGTGCATCGGAGGGGACGATGCGGCCGAAGAAGCACAAGACGACGGGATCGAATGACCTGTTCCGGGCGCGGCTGGACCAGATCATCAACATGAAGCACGAGTTGGTTCTGCTCGCCGGCAAGGTTGATTGGGACTGGATCGACGGCGAGATCGCACCGCTCTACAGCGAGAACGGCCGGCCTGGGATCGAGACCCGCTTCATGATCGGGCTGTTGTTGCTCAAGCACATTTACGGGTTGTCCGATGAGGGAGTGTGCGAACGCTGGGTCCACGACCCGTATTTCCAGTTCTTCACCGGCGAA
>NZ_PTFE01000028.1:0-82436 GCF_002936975.1 Bradyrhizobium sp. AC87j1 | reverse complement strand
TCTCCATGTCCTTGACGGTGATGAGGCCGACGCAGCGATACTGCTCGTCGACCACGAGCAGCTTCTCGATGCGATGCTGGTGCAGCATCCGCCTCGCTTCGTCCTGGCTGACGTTCTCGCGCACCGTGACGAGGCCCTCATGCGTCATCAGCTCGGAGACTTTTTGCCGGCGGTCGGTGGCAAAGCGTACGTCGCGGTTGGTGAGGATGCCGACCAGCTTGCCCGGCGTATTCTTGCCGGCGCCGGTGACGACGGGAATGCCGGAGATGCCGTGATCGCTCATCAACTTGAGCGCGTCCTCGAGCGAGGCATCGGGGCTGATGGTGAGCGGGTTCACCACCATGCCCGACTCGTAGCGCTTGACCTGCCGGACCTGCGCGGCCTGCCCTTCGGGATCGAAATTGCGGTGGATGACGCCGAGGCCGCCGGCCTGCGCCATGGCGATCGCCATGCGGGCCTCGGTGACGGTGTCCATGGCGGAGGCCATGATCGGGATGTTGAGCGGAATGGCGCGGGTGACGCGCGAGCGGATGTCGACCTCGCCCGGCATGACGTCCGACAGGCCCGGCTTCAGCAGCACGTCGTCGAACGTAAAGGCTTCGCGGATGCCCTGAAGTTGCACCGTGGCCATTTGCCAACTCCTTCCTGCTGCCTTGCCGCAAATGCTAATTGATGAGCGCCGCCCTCGGCGTACCTTGCGGCATCGCCTTGAGAATCGGAGCCCATCGGTGGGGTTGACGCGGGTCGATAGCACGGCCGCGTGACGAATCAAAGCAATTCGGACGGCTGGCCAGCCATGCACAGGCTTTTTTGGCGGATTCAGCCGAGCGGCAGCCCCACCCACCCACCGTCATTCCGGGGCGCGACGAAGTCGCGAACCCGGCATCCATCGCGCAGCGGGCCCTCCGGCCCAATGGATTCTCAGGTGCGCAACTGCGCACCGTAGTTCGCGCCAAGGGGCGCGCCCCGGAATGACGGTGGCGGAGGGTCACACCGTTGTTACGCTGGACTTAGGTGCTATGCGTCGATCCGCAATGGTCGCAGGCGAGCGACGGTGATAAGCCGCAAGGCACCCCTTCCTTCCGATTTTCATTACCAATCCGTCATGGTCGACAAGCAACGCATCATTCCGCTGATCGTGGCCACTGCTCTCTTCATGGAGAACATGGACTCGACGGTGATCGCCACTTCGCTGCCGGCGATCGCGGCCGACATCGGCACCAGTCCGCTGACGCTGAAGCTCGCGATCACGTCCTATCTGCTGTCGCTCGCGGTGTTCATCCCCGCGAGCGGCTGGACCGCCGACCGGTTCGGCGCGCGGATGGTGTTTGCGATTGCGGTCGGCGTGTTCATGGTCGGATCGGTCGGCTGCGCGCTCTCCTCTTCGGTCACCGATTTCGTGTTCGCGCGCATCCTGCAAGGCATGGGCGGGGCCATGATGACGCCGGTCGGGCGCCTCGTGCTGCTGCGCTCGGTCGACAAGAGCGCGCTGGTCAACGCCATGGCCTGGGTGACGGTCCCTGCCCTGATCGGCCCCGTGATCGGCCCGCCGCTCGGCGGCTTCATCACCACTTACGCGTCGTGGCACTGGATCTTCCTGATCAACATCCCGATCGGGCTGCTCGGCATCTTCATGGCGCTGCGCTTCATCGACCCGATCAAGAGCGAGGAGCGCGAGCCGTTCGATCTCTACGGCATGGTGCTGGCGGGCATCGGCCTCGCCGGCATCGCCTTCGGCCTGTCGGTTGCCGGTCTCAACCTGCTGCCATGGAGCACCGTCGCCGCATTGATCGCGGGGGGCGCGATCTCGATGACGCTCTACGTCATTCACGCCCGGCGCACCGGCTCGCCGGTGCTCGACTTTTCGCTCCTGAAGCTGCCGACGCTGCGCGCGGCCGTGTTCGGCGGCTTCCTGTTCCGGCTCGGCATCGGCGCGCTGCCGTTCCTGCTGCCGCTCTTGATGCAGATCGGCTTCGGGCTGTCGCCGTTCCATTCGGGTCTCGTCACCTTCGCCTCCTCGCTCGGCGCGATGGGCATGAAGACGCTGGCCGCGCGCATCATCCGCACCTTCGGCTTCCGCAATCTGATGACGGTAAACGCGATCGTCAGCGCGTTCTTCCTCGCCGTCTGCGCGCTGTTCACGGTGACGACGCCGCTGCTCATCATCATGGTCATCCTGGTGGTCGGCGGCTTCTTCCGCTCGCTCGAATTCACCGCCATCAACACGGTCGCCTATGCCGACGTCGAGACCGCGCAGATGAGCCGCGCCACCACCCTCGTCAGCGTCAACCAGCAGCTCGCCGTCTCCGCCGGCGTCGCCGTCGGCGCGGCCTGCGTGGAAACGACGATGTGGTTCAACCATGTCAGCGAGATCGACGCCACCGTGTTCGCCCCCGCCTTCCTCGTGGTCGCGCTGACCTCAGCGGCATCGAGCTGGTTCTTCTGGCAGATGCCCATCGACGCCGGCCACGAAATCTCCGGTCGCAAGGCCGTGGAGATCGCCAGCCGCAAGGGCGCCGGCAAGGGTGCAGAAAAGGCGGCGGTCAAGACCGCGACGGAGGACACCCAGGACGTGCGGGATCAAAGGTTGGGGTGAGTTGGGCGAGCGGGCGCCTCACACTCCGTGTCGTCCCTGCGAACGCAGGGACCCATAACCCCTGGGCGCAGTTGTCGCGCGTTAGCGCTCACTCCGAGTCCCCGTAGTCACATCCGCCTGTGGCTATGGGTCCCGGATCTGCGCTGCGCTTGTCCGGGACGACAGTGGAGATTGGCTCAGGCAGTCCCGCCCCGAAATCCCGTCGCCAGCACGTAGCGCTCCGACGAATCCTGCCGGCTCGCCGCGGGCTTCACATGACGCACCGTCGCGAAATCGCGCTTGAGCTGGGCGAGCAGATCGGCATCGGCGCCGCTCTGGAACGTCTTGGCCAGGAACGCGCCGCCGGGTTTGAGCACGTCGCACGCAAAGGCAGCGGCGGTCTCGACCAGGCCGACGATACGGAGCTGGTCGGTCTTGCGGTGACCAGTGGTGTTGGCGGCCATGTCGGACATCACGAAATCGGCGCCGCCCCCCAGCATCGCGGTGAGCTTGTCCGGCGCATCATTGGCCATGAAGTCGAGCTGCGCGAAGTCGACGCCGGGAATTTCCGGCATTTCCAGCAGGTCGATGGCAACGACCTTGCCCTTGCCTTCCACCGAGCCGACGCGCTTGGCCGCGATCTGGCTCCAGCCGCCGGGCGCCGCGCCGAGGTCGACGACGGCCATGCCGGGCTTCAAAAGCCGGAATTTGTCGTCGATCTCGAGCAGCTTGAACGCGGCGCGCGAGCGATAGCCTGCCGCCTTGGCCTTGACGACGTAGGGATCGTTGAGCTGCCGCTCCAGCCACAGCTTCGACGACAATTTGCGCTTGCCGCCGGTCTTGACCTGGACATGCAAGCGGCCGGTGGTGTCCTTGGCCATCTCACCAGCTCCTGAGCGCGCCGTCCTCGCGCATCATCTCGACCAGCATGCCCTCGCGCAGGCCACGGTCGGCGACGCGCAGGCGCGGCAGCGGGAAGGCGCGCCTGATAGCATCGAGGATGGCGCAGCCGGCGAGCACGAGATCGGCGCGCTCGACGCTGATGCAGCTGTTGCCGGCGCGCTCCTCGTAGCTCATGCCGAGCAGCTTGTTGATGGTCGCGGTGATGTCGGAATCGTTCATCCAGATGCTGTCGATGCGGCGGCGGTCATAGCGCGCGAGGTTGAGATGGATGCCGGCGAGCGTCGTCACCGTACCCGAGGTGCCGAGCAGGTGCATGTCGGCGAGATCGCCGCCGTGGACTTCGGCGAACGGCGCGACGTGGTTCGCGACCTCCTGCTCCATCGCGGCGTAGATCTCCGGCGTCACGTCGCGGCCGCCGAACTGCTCGGCGAGCGTGACCACACCGTAGGGGATCGACATCCAGGCCTTGATCCGCGGCTCCGGATTTTGCGGATCGCGCTCGATCCGCACCAGCTCGGTCGAGCCGCCGCCGATGTCGAACAGGATCGCGCCGCGTCCCCTGGGGTCGACCAGCGGCGAGCAACCGAGCACGGCGAGCGCGGCCTCGGTCTCGCGGTCGATCACCTCGAGCTCGATGCCGGTCTCGGCCGCGACGCGGCTGCGGAACCCCTCCGCATTCGAAGCCGCGCGGCAGGCTTCGGTCGCGATCAGCCGCAACCGGCGCGCTTTGCGCAAATTGATCTTGTCACGGCAGATGCTGAGCGCGGCGATGGCACGCTCGATCGCGGCCTCGCTGATGGAGCCGGTCGACGAGACCCCCTCCCCGAGCCGGATGATGCGCGAGAAGGAATCGACGACGCGAAAGCCGTCCTGGGTCGGACAGGCGATCAGCAGCCTGCAATTGTTGGTGCCGAGGTCCAGCGCCGCATAGACGCCGGTTCCCGACGCCCGCGCGCCGACAGCCGGTTCGGTGGCCAACGCCACCGCCGCCATCGACCCCTCCAGCTCACCGTGCGGCACATGGCCGTCGCGGAGCCGCGTGTGGTCATTCATACAAACTGTCTTTCCGCGGCCGGTCAGGCCGGTCTGGAATTGATTTTTCGCCTGAAACATTAGCAGCGCAGCCGGCCTGCGCAACAACGCATCACATGGGACCATGCCCATTCGTGCGTTGTCGTGAACGGGGTGGTGGGTTATCTCAATGGAGTCCGGTGCCCCGCTGCCGCGAAAATGCGCAAATGCCGGCTTTTCAGGTCAATTCCATGCAAGAACACACCAAATCGTCCACGCTCGAAAACGCTATTGCACTGCAAAAATATGGCGTCGGGCAGCCCGTCCGCCGCAAGGAGGACGACACGCTGGTGCGCGGCAAAGGCCGCTATACCGACGATTTCAACCTGCCCAACCAGGCCTATGCCGTGGTCGTTCGTTCCACCCACGCCCATGGAATCATCCGCGGCATCGGCATTGATGCCGCCAAGGCGATGCCGGGCGTGCTCGGCGTGTGGACCGGCAGGGATCTCGATGCCGCCGGCTATGGCCCCTTCACCTGCGGCCTGCCGCTGAAGAGCCGCGACGGCTCGCCTTTGCTCCAGACCAACCGCCAGCCGCTGGCGACCGACAAGGTCCGCTTCGTCGGCGATCCCGTCGCCTTCGTCGCGGCGGAGACGCTGGCGCAGGCGCGCGATGCAGCCGAAGCGGTCGAGCTCGACATCGAGCCGCTGCCGGCTGTGACCGATCCTGAAGAAGCGGCCAAGCCCGGCGCGCCGCAGCTCTATGAGCACATTCCCCACAACGTGGCGCTCGACTACCATTATGGCGACATGGACAAGGTCAACGCGGCCTTCGCCAGCGCCGCCCATGTCACCAGGATGGACATCGAGAACACCCGTGTCGCCGTGGTCTCGATGGAGCCGCGCGTCGGCCTTGCCTCCTACGACAAGAAGTCCGAGCGCTACACGCTTCAGGTGCCGACGCAGGGCGTCGCCGGCAACCGCGCGAATCTTGCCAAGAACCTGAAAGTGCCGAACGAGAAGGTGCGCATCCTCACCGCCAATGTCGGCGGCTCCTTCGGCATGAAGAACATCAACTATCCCGAGTACATGTGCATCCTGTACGCGGCAAAAGTGCTGGGCCGCCCGGTGAAATGGCTCGACGAGCGCTCGACCGCCTTCCTCTCCGACAGCCACGGCCGCGCCCAGAAGATCCATGCCGAGCTGGCGCTCGACGCCGAGGGGCACTTCCTCGCGGCCAAGCTGTCCGGCTACGGCAATCTCGGCGCCTACATCACCGGCGTCGCGCCGGGGCCGCTCTCGCTCAACACCGGCAAGAATTTTTCCAGCGTCTACCGCACGCCGTTGATGGCGGTCGACATCAAGGTGGTGCTGACCAACACCACGCTGATGGGCGCCTATCGCGGCGCCGGCCGGCCCGAGGCGAACTATTACATGGAGCGGCTGATCGATCGCGCCGCCGACGAGATGGGCATCAACCGGCTGACTCTGCGCAAGCGCAACTTCATCAAGCAGAACCAGATGCCGTTCCCGGCCTCCTCCGGCGTCACCTATGACAGCGGCGACTTCCAGGCCGTGTTCAACAAGGCGCTCGAAATCTCCGACCACGAGAATTTCGCCAAGCGCAAGAAGGAGAGCAAGAAGGCCGGCAAGCTGCGCGGCATCGCGGTCGGCTCCTATCTCGAGGTCACGGCGCCGCCGAGCCCCGAGCTCGGCAAGATCGTGTTCGACGCCGACGGCAGCGTGCAGCTGATCACCGGCACGCTCGATTACGGCCAGGGCCATGCCACCCCATTCGCGCAGGTGCTGAGCGAGCAGCTCGGTGTTCCCTTCGAGAGCGTCAAGCTGGTGCAGGGCGACAGCGACATCGTCCACACCGGCAACGGCACCGGCGGCTCGCGCTCGATCACGGCAACCGGCCAGGCCATCGTGGGGGCTGCCAAGCTCGTCATCGAGAAAGGCAAGCGTGCAGCGGCGCATATGCTGGAGGCGTCCGAAGCCGACATCGAATTCGAAGGCGGCAGCTTCACGATCGCCGGCACCGATCGCAGCATCGACATCATGGAGCTCGCCAAGAAGCTGCACGACGGCAAGACGCCGGAGGGCGTGCCCGATAGCCTCGACGTCGATCACACCAGCGAACCGGTCGCCTCGGCGTTCCCGAACGGCTGCCACGTCGCCGAGGTCGAGATCGATCCGGAGACCGGCGTGGTGCAGATCGTGCGCTACAGCGCGGTCAACGATTTCGGCACGGTGATCAACCCGCTGCTGGTCGCAGGCCAGCTCCATGGCGGCGTGGTCCAGGGCATCGGGCAAGCGCTAATGGAGCACATCCGCTACGACGAGAGCGGCCAGCCGATCACGGGCTCGCTGATGGACTACGCGCTGCCCCGCGCCGAGGACGTTCCCAACATGACGGTCGGCGATCACCCGGTGCCCGCCACGACCAATCCGCTCGGCAGCAAGGGCTGTGGCGAGGCCGGCTGCGCCGGCAGCCTGTCGACGGTGGTGAACGCCGTGCTCGATGCGCTCTCAGACCACGGCATCAAGCAGATCGACATGCCGCTGACGCCGGAGCGCGTGTGGCGAGCTATTCAGGATGCGAAGGCGAAAGCTGCGTAAGGGCGTAAGAGCCTACGCTCTCTCCGCCGTCATGGCCGGGCTTGCCCCGGCCATCCACGCGTAAGGGGTTTACACTATCGCCATACCCACAGCTGTCATCGCCCGACTTGATCGGGCGATCCCGTCCTCCGAGATAGTCGTGATTCCCGGATAAGCCGCGGGATACTGGATTCCCCGCTTTCGCGGGGAATAACACCGTTTGAAAATCGTCCGGTCATTCCGGGGCGGTCAGCAGGACCGAACCCGGAATCTCGAGATTCCGGGTTCGATGCTTCACATCGCCCCGGAATGACGGTTGTCTTTTAAGCCGCGGCCTGCTCGCGGGGCTGGTAGATCGCAATGTGCTGGCAATGCGCCAGCGGTGTCGTGCCGTTGGCGACGACGAGCGCGTCGAGCTCGACGAAGCGGTGGCCTTTCTTCTCGTAATTCGACGTGACCTTGGCCCGCGCGGCGATCTCGTCGCCAGTGCGTACCGCCGACAGCAATTGCATGCGGCTGCCGACGTGGATCCACGGGCCGAGAATGGTGTTGTCGACCAGCACGCGGTTCATGACCCGCTGGATCAGGCCGGGATGGCCGAGCCCTTCGCGCGCAAAGATCGGATCGGTTTCCCTGATGTCGGCGAGATAGTCAGCCGCATCCTGCCCGGCCCAGCGGCGGGGCGTGGTACCCAGCCATTTGCCCGTCTCGAACGTCGCGGGACTAACCGGCGTGCGCTCGGCCACCACAGGCACCGCGATATAGTCGCTCAACGACACCGCCGGCGCGGCAGCCGGCAACGAGGCCGTGCCTGCCGCACAGAGCTCGGTGCGGCTGAACACCTCGATCGTCAGCAAGCCGTTGTGCTCGGTCGCATCGACATCGGCAGGCTCGCCATCATAGACCGGCTTGATGAAGCGGGCCTCGATGAGCCCTCGTGCCAGAAAATCGCGGCCCCAGCGTGCCAGGGGCACGTGCATCATGTAGGCGAAGACATCGACGCCCGGGACCAGCCCGCCGGAAAACCCGAAGCGGCGCGCCACCGTGTCGTCATGCATCTTGTTTTCGGATTGCTTGGCGGTGTTGTAGGCCTCGACGCGCCAGGTTTCGAGCCGGTTCGGCATGGGGTCATCTTCCCTGTTCTTGTTGTTTCGGGCGGATCGTAGGCCCCAGGGAACACCGGTCAATCCCCTCGCCTTTGCGGCCCGAATGGGGTACCACGCGGCGAATGACTGACACCCCCACCCGCATCTATGTCGACGCCGACGCCTGCCCGGTAAAGGACGAGATCTATCGCGTCGCGCTCCGGCACGGCGTGCCCGTGAGCGTGGTCGCCGGCAATTTCATTCGCGTGCCGCACGATCCGCTGATCGAGCGCATCGCCGCAGGCGCCGGTATGGACGCCGCCGACGACTGGATCGTCGAACGCGTCAAGTCCGGCGACGTCGTCGTGACATCGGACATTCCGCTTGCGAGCCGCTGCGTCAAGGCCGGCGCCGACGTGATCGCCCCGAACGGCAAGCCGTTCACGGAAGAGTCGATCGGGATGACGCTGGCGGTGCGCAATCTGATGACGGATCTGCGCTCGGCCGGCGAGGTCACCGGCGGCCCGCGATCATTTGCACCGCGCGACCGTTCCGCCTTCCTCTCGGCGCTCGACCAGACGCTGCGCCGGATCCAGCGCCGTCGCGCCGATCAGGCCGCAACACATCAAGGCTGATCATGGCGCCGCCGCTGATCCAACTCAAAGACATCAAGCTGACCTTTGGCGGCACGCCGCTGTTGTCAGGCGTCGAGCTCAACGTCGCGCCATCCGAGCGCGTCTGCCTGATCGGCCGCAACGGCTCGGGCAAGTCGACGCTGCTGAAGATCGCGGCCGGCCTCGTCGAACCCGATGGCGGCACGCGCTTCGTGCAGCCGGGCGCGACCGTGCGTTACCTGCCGCAGGAGCCCGACTTCGGCGAGCACAAGACCACGCTTGCCTATGTCGAGTCCGGTCTCGCCCCCGGCGACGACCAGCACCAGGCGCGCTACCTGCTGGAGCAGCTTGGCCTGACCGGTGACGACAACCCGCATAATCTCTCCGGCGGCGAGGCCCGCCGCGCGGCGCTGGCGTATGTGCTGTCGCCCTCGCCCGACATTTTGCTGCTGGACGAGCCGACCAACCATCTCGATCTCGCCACCATCGAGTGGCTGGAACAGGAGCTCGACAGCCGCCGCAGCGCGCTGGTGATCATCAGCCACGACCGCCGCTTCCTCACCAATCTCTCGCGCTCCACCGCGTGGCTCGACCGCGGCAAGATCAAGCAGATCGACCGCGGCTTTGCCTCGTTCGAGAGCTGGCGCGACGAGGTGCTGGCGGAAGAAGAGCGCGACCAGCACAAGCTCGACCGCAAGATCGTCGATGAAGAGCACTGGCTGCGCCACGGCGTCTCCGGCCGGCGCAAGCGCAACGTCAAGCGCCTCGGCAATCTGCATGCGCTGCGCGACCAGCGTCGCAACTATCGCGGCACCGCCGGCACCGCCAGTCTCGCGGCGGCCGAAGCGGAGCAATCCGGCAAGCTGGTGATCGAGGCGAAGGGCGTCACCAAGGCCTATGGCGAGCGCATGATCGTCGAGAATTTCTCGACGCGCATCCAGCGCGGCGACCGGCTCGGCATCATCGGCCCGAATGGCGCCGGCAAGACCACGCTGGTCAATCTGCTCACCGGCGGCGGGCAACCGGATTCCGGCACGATACGTCTCGGCGCCAATCTGGAGGTAGCAACGCTCGATCAGCACCGCGAAAGCCTCGATCCCAAATCGACGCTGGCTGAAGCGCTCACCGGCGGTCGTGGCGATCAGATCATGGTCGGCGGCAAGCCGAAGCACGTCGTCGGCTACATGAAGGACTTTTTGTTCGCGCAGGAGCAGCGCGGCACGCCGGTGGAGGTGCTCTCGGGCGGTGAGCGCGGCCGGCTGATGCTGGCGCGCGCGCTGGCAAAGCCGTCGAACCTGCTGGTGCTGGACGAGCCGACCAACGACCTCGATCTCGAAACGCTCGACGTCCTGGAAGACATGCTCGGCGATTACGAGGGCACGGTCATTCTGATCAGCCATGACCGCGACTTCCTCGACCGCGTCGTCACCTCCGTGATCGCGCCCGAGGGCAACGGCAAGTGGACCGAATATGCCGGCGGCTACAGCGACATGCTGACCCAGCGCGGTGCCGACCTGAAGCGTGAAACGGCGAAGACCCAAGCCCCTGCCGAGAAGAAAGAGGAGCGATCGGCGCCGGCTGCCGCATCCGCGCCGAAGCGCAAGCTGAGCTTCAACGAGAAGCATGCGCTGGAAACGCTGCCGAAGAAGATGGAAACGCTGCAGGCCGACATCGCCAAGCTGCAGCGCGTGCTCGACGATCCGAACCTCTACGCCAAGGATCGCCAGAAATTCGACGACACATCCGTCGCCATCGCCAAGGCGCACGAAGAGCTATCGGCGTCCGAAGAGCGCTGGCTCGAACTGGAAATGCTCCGCGAAGAGATTGAACAGGCTTAGTTTCGTAGGATGGGTAGAGCGCAGCGAAACCCATCGCACAAAGGGATTAAGTTATGATGGGTTTCGCTTCGCTCTACCCATCCTACGGATCCGGAAATAGAGAGATCTCATGACAACTCCCCTCGCCGCAAAAATCGCCCGCGAATACGGCACGCCCTGCGCCGTCATCGACATGGACAAGGTCGAGCGCAACATCGCGCGGATCCAGAAAGCCTGCGATGAGGCCGGTGTCGCCAACCGTCCGCACATCAAGACGCACAAGAATCCGACCATCGCCAAGATGCAGGTCGCGGCCGGCGCCAAGGGCATCACCTGCCAGAAGCTCGGCGAAGCCGAGATCATGGCCAATGCCGGCATCGACGACATCCTGATCAGCTACAACCTCCTCGGCGAAGAGAAGATGGCCCGCCTCGGCGCGCTCCAGGCCAAGGCCAACATGACGGTGGCCGCCGACAATTCCACTGTCGTCACCGGCCTGCCCAAGGCTGCAGCGGCGTCGGGCCGTCCGCTCTCGGTCGTGGTCGAATGCGACACGGGGCGCAAGCGCGCCGGTGTCGAGACGCCGGCGGAAGCCATTGCGCTGGCGCGCGAGATCGCCGCATCCAAGGGGCTGCAATTCGCCGGCTTCATGCTGTATCCGACCGAGACCGGCTGGGCGGACGCGCAGAAATTCTACGACGAAGCGCTGGCCGGTGTGCGCGCGCACGGGCTGGACGCAAAAATCGTCTCGACTGGCGGCACGCCGAATCTGAAGAACATCGGCAAGCTCAAGGGCGGCACCGAGCATCGTTTCGGCACCTACATCTATAACGACCGTATGCAGGTCGCCGCGGGATCTGCGACCTGGGATGACTGCGCGCTGCACATCTATTCGACGGTGGTGAGTCGCGCCGCGCCCGAGCGCGGCATCCTCGATGCCGGCTCGAAGACGCTGACCACTGATACCGGCGGTCTCGACGGCCATGGCCTGATCCTGGAGCACCCCGAAGCCAAGATCGCAAAATTCGCCGAGGAGCACGGCTTCCTCGATCTCTCCCGCAGCAACACTCGCCCGAACGTCGGCGACGTCGTCCGCATCGTGCCGAACCATGTCTGCGTCGTCGTCAACATGATGGACGAGGTCGTGATGGTCCGCGGCCAGGAGATCATCGGCACGCTCCCGGTCGCGGCGCGAGGGAAGCTGCGCTAACCGATCAACGCCTTCAGCTCCCGATCCAGTCCGTCGCGAAACAACTTGATCGGACGCGCCAATCGGCCGGCGGGCGGGCGATGCACGATCCATGCGCGCACGGCCGGGTTGAAGCCACGCACCGCGACCGGCTTGAGCTTGTCGCGGAATGCGCTCCGCTTCAGCGCAATCGGCGTCACCAGACCGACGCCGAGGCCGCGCGCGACCAGCGACAGACGAAGCTCGCTGTCGAGGGCCTCCACCGCAATGTTGAAGGGCAGATGCTCGGCATCGAAGCGACGCTTCAGCGCGTCACGAAATCCGCAACCATCCTGGTTGATCACCCACGACATTTGCGACAATCGCTCCAGATCGACGATACGGGACATCTTCACGTCGCGTGCGACGACGAAAATGACCGGCTCCGCACCGAGATCGTCGGCGAGAAGCTCCGCAGGGGGCACAGCGCCATCAGGCAAGCAAATCGCCGCAGCATCGAGTTCGTTGCGACAGACCCGCTCGACCTGATGCGGCGACCAGCCGGAAACGACCCGCACGGCCAGAGCCGGAAATTCGGCCCGCACGGCGTCGAGCGGCGCGGTGAGCCCCGCCTCCGAGAGAAACGGCGTGAGGCCCAGCCTGAACTCACCGCGCACCACCCCATCATTCGCGACGCCCGATTTGAGATCATCCAGCATTCTGAGCAGGCGTCGTCCCTGCTCATAGGCCTCGTGGCCCGCAGCCGTCGGCTTTAGCGGCTTGGAGAGCCGGTCGAGAAGCTGCGCACCCAGCATCTCCTCGAGATTCTGGATGCGCCGAGTTACGCCGGGCTGAGTAAGATTGAGGCGCGCAGAAGCCGCGACGATCGATCCGGTCTCGACCACCGCAACGAAGGCGACGAGGTCATGGGTATTCATAACATACTCGCATATTCTTTATAGACTTATTTGAATTGTAGCATATTAGCCCACCCGCTTAAAGGGACCCGCACCATTGTAGCGAGGGCCGATGACCATCTCCGAAACCACCAAGTTTGCATCTCCCAAACAACTCGCCGAGCGCCCCCTGATCTGGCTCGGCGCGATCACCACTGGCGTCGTCGTCACCAATTTGTTTGCACCGCAAATTCTGGTTGGCCTGATCGGCGGCTCCCTGGGCATGGCGCCTTGGCAGGCCGGCCTCGTCAGTACGTTGACGCTGCTCGGCTATGCACTCGGTCTCCTGCTCCTCGTCCCGCTCGTCGATCTCGTCGAGAACAGGCGCCTCATCCTGCGGACGCTCGGCTGCGCCATCCTTGCCGCACTTGCGACAGCACTGGCGCCGACGCCGTTGCTTCTGCTGCTTGCCACGTTCGTTCTCGGTGCCTCCTGCGCGGCGATCCAGATGGTGGTCCCGCTGGTCGCGTCCATGGTGGCGCCGGAGCGTCGTGGCCAGGTCATCGGCGAGGTCATGAGCGGATTGATGATCGGCATCCTGTTGTCGCGGCCAGCGGCAAGCCTGATTGCCGATCTCTGGAGCTGGCGCACCTACTACGTTGTCTCGGCAGGTCTTATGGCGCTCCTCGCCGGCGCGCTCGGCCGCTATCTGCCAGCACTTCAGCCCACTGCGCGCGCGAGCTACCGCGAATTGCTCCGCTCCTTCCCAAGGTTGTTGCGGGAAGAGCCCGTACTCCGCGTACGAGCCTGGACCGCAGCGCTGGTCATGGCGTCCTTCACCGCCTTCTGGGCCGCGGTGGCGCTGCGGCTGCCGGACGCGCCGTTCGCCCTGGACATCAAGGGAATTGCCGCTTTCGCTTTGATCGGCGTGGCCGGCGCTGCGGCAACGCCACTGGCCGGCCGCTGGGGCGATAAGGGCTGGGCCCGCCCCATGTTCGTCGCAGCCCATACCCTCATCATCGGCTCGCTCGCGCTCTGTGCCTGGGCCGGCGTGCTGGAATCCCGCAACGCCGCTCTGCTGGTGTTGAGCCTGGGCGCGATCCTGCTCGACATCGGCATCACCACCGACCAGACGCTTGGCCGCCGCGCCATCAATCTGCTGCGCCCCGAGGCACGCGGCCGCATCAACGGCCTGTTCGTCGCATTGTTCTTCATCGGCGGCGGCGTGGGTGCAGCGGCCGCATCCGTTGCCTGGAGTTACGGCGGCTGGACGCTGGTCTGCGCGGTCGCGGCGAGCTTCGGCGCGCTCGGACTCGTTACCGATCTCGCGACCCGGACCGGAACGTCATGATCCCCGAAATCAGGACGACGATTGCGCGAGCCACTGCAACACGCCCCGTGCCGCGGCCGCGCCCGTCGCAAAAGACGCCTGCAGCAGATATCCGCCCGTGGGCGCCTCCCAGTCCAGCATCTCGCCCGCGGCAAACACGCCGGGCAGTTTGCGCAGCATGAAGTGGTCGTCGAGCTCGTCGAAGGTGATACCGCCCGCAGTCGAGATCGCGCGATCGATCGGGGCAACGCCGGTGAGCCGCACCGGAATGGCGTTGATCAGATGCGCAAGCTCGGCCGGCGAGAGCGCGGCCAGTGGTCGGCTGGACACGATGGCGGCCTCCTGCATCAGGCCGATGCCGACCGGCGACACTTGCGCCGCCTTGCGCAGGAAGTTCGCGAGCGATTGCTTGCCGCGTGTCCCTGATAGCCGCGCGGTCAGAGCGGCGGCCTCGAGGTCGGGCCGCAATGCGATCGAAAGCGTCGCCTGCCCGACACTGAGCACCGCCTCGCGCAGTTCCGCCGACAGTGCGTAGATCGCGCCGCCTTCGATGCCGCTACGCGTGATCATGGCTTCGCCCCGCACCGTATGCGCGCCGATCGTCAGCGCCACGCCCTTGAGCGGCTGGCCCTCAAAACGAACGCGGAACACATTTGACCAGGCGACTGTGAAGCCGGAATTGGCTGGCCGCAGCTTTGAGATGGCAACGCCTTTTGCGGCAAGGAGCTCGACCCAGCCGCCATCCGATCCGAGCCGCGGCCAGCTGGCGCCGCCAAGCGCGAGGACCGTGGCGCTGGCAGTGACGGCCGCTGCGCCATCGGGCGCTCGAAACACCAGGCGCTCCTCACCGTCCCAGCCGGTCCAGCGATGGCGAAAGGCAAACCGCACGCCGCTGGCATCGAGCCGCCGCAGCCAGGCGCGCAGCAACGGCGAGGCCTTGAACGCTTTCGGAAACACCCGCCCGCTGGTGCCGACGAAGGTCGGCTCGCCCAGGGCTTCGCTCCACGCGCGCAGCGCCTCGGGCGAAAGCGCCTCGATCGCGGCTTGCAGCCTCGGGGCTGCCTCGCGATAGCGCGCCATGAACTGCGGCAGCGGCTCGCTGTGGGTGAGGTTGAGCCCGCCGCGGCCGGCCATCAGGAATTTTCGACCCGCGGACGGCATCGCGTCGTACACGGTGACGCGGGCACCGCCCTGCGCCAACACTTCCGCCGCCATCAGCCCGGCGGGACCGGCCCCGATGACGGCGGTGTCAGTCAGAGCTTGATCCCCGCCCGCGCCGCGGCCTGCGCCACGTATTTCTGCGTCTGCTCGAACGCCCCGGTCAGCGCCTTGGCTTTCGACATGTCGCTGATCTCCGCGAAATGCGCGGCGACCGCGTCCGGCGTCCATTCGGACTCCGGCAGGTTGATGCCTTCGCTCTCCACGATCTTGATCACCGCGAAGGAGCCCGCGCCGGCGCCCATGATGGTGCGGGTCGGCGCGTCCTCGCTCAGCATGTACTCGACCGCCGGCGTGATTGCGTTCGGCTTCATCAGCTGCAGCGCCTGCGGAGGCAACAGCTCTTCCGTCATGCGGGTCGCGGCCGTCGGCGAGATGATGTTGACGCGGATGTCAGACTTGCGGCCTTCCTCGGCGAGCACGTTCATCAGACCGACCATGCCCGACTTCGCCGCGCCATAATTGGCTTGGCCGAAATTGCCGTAGAGGCCGGAGGACGACGTCGTCAGCACGATGCGGCCATAGTTGCGGTCGCGCATGCCGGCCCAGGCCGCCTTGCAGCAATAGAAGGTGCCGACGAGATGCACGTCGAGCACCTTCTGGAAGTCGGCCGCTTCCATCTTGCCGAACGACTTGTCGCGCAGGATTCCGGCATTGGCGCACAAGAGATCAACGCTGCCCCACTCCTTGGTGGCGCGCTCGACCATGGCGGTGACCTGTTCGAAATTCGAGACGTCGGCGCCATCCGCCATCGCGGTGCCACCGGCTTTGCGGATTTCCTCGACCACGGTCTCGGCCGGCGACAGCGAGCCGCCGGTGCCGTCACGCGCGCCGCCGAAATCGTTGACGACGACCTTGGCGCCGCGGCTAGCCAATCCCAGCGCATGCGCGCGCCCCAGACCATTGCCCGCGCCGGTGACGATGGCGACGCGTCCGTCGAACCTGATTGCCATGAGTGCGTTTCCTTTCTTCCTTCTCCCCTTGCGGGAGAAGGTGGCATAGGCGGCCTACAGCCGCCGTCCTAAAAAGACGCCGACGCGTAGCGTCGGCTACGGCGCCGGATGAGGGGTTTGCTTCTACAGGCGAGTCCGCGGAGAGATACCCCTCACCCGGCTTCGCTCTGCGAAGCCACCCTCTCCCACAAGGGGAGAGGGTGAAATCGCGCGTTGCGTCGCTTTTGAGCAGCGATGGGTTGCCGGGTCAAGCCCGGCAACGACGCCTCGGGCCTAGGCGAAATAGATCAACCCCAGCCATTCCGCGACCAGCGCGGGCTTGTCCTCGCCTTCGATCTCAACGGTGACGTTGGTGCGGGACTGCAATTCATTAGGCTTGCGGAGCTTGGCTTCGGCCAGCACGAAACGGCCGCGAACGCGCTTGCCCGAGCGGACCGGCGAGATGAAGCGCAGCTTGTCGAAGCCGTAGTTCACGCCCATCGTGGTCCCCGCGATCACGGGCATCACCTCATAGGACATGATCGACAGCAGCGACATCGTGAGGAAGCCGTGCGCGATGGTGGTGCCGAAGGCGGTTTCCTTCTTGGCACGTTCAGGGTCGACGTGGATGAACTGGTGATCCTCGATCACGTCGGCATAGGTGTCGATGCGCGGCTGATCGATCAAGCGCCACGACGACACGCCGATCTCCTTGCCGACCATGGCCTGATAGGTTTCCAAGGAAATCGGCGGCTTCTTCCAGACTTCGTTCACTTAGGTCTCACTCCGTGTTTTCGGCAGTTCCGGAAAATCCTCCTCACGGAATTCCCGGCCGCGCAGCGGATCGTTGCGATCATCGTCGCGCTCCAGCCTGCGTAGCTGCACCCGGCGGATTTTTCCAGAGATCGTCTTCGGCAGCTCGGTGACGATTTCAAGGCGGCGGATGCGCTTGAAGGGCGCAAGGCGCGTGTGCAGGTGCTGGAAGATCGACAGCGCGGTCTCAGGCGTCCGCTCCGCGCCCGAGGTCAGCAGCACGAACGCCTTGGGGATCGCGAGCCGGATCGGATCCGGGCTCGGCACCACCGCGGCTTCTGCGACCAGCTCATGCTCGAGCAGCACGCTCTCCAGCTCGAACGGGCTGATACGGTAATCCGACGACTTGAACACGTCGTCGGAGCGGCCGACAAAGGTAAGATAGCCCTCGTCGTCTTCGAACACGACATCGCCGCTGCGATAGAGCTCGCCTTCGGCACCGGAGAGCTTGCCGTCGTCGCTCTGATAACCCTGCATCAGGCCGGCGGGCCGCTCGGCGCCGAGCACCAGCGTGACCTCGCCTTCCTTCGCCTTGTTGCCGTCGGCATCGCTGATCTGCACGCGATAGCCCGGCAGCGGCCGGCCCATCGAGCCGATCTTGATCTTCTGGCCCGGCGAGTTGCCGGCAAGCGCCGTGGTTTCGGTCTGGCCATATCCGTCACGGATGGTGAGGCCCCAGGCCGCCCGCACCTGATCGATCACTTCAGGGTTGAGCGGCTCGCCGGCGCCGCAGACCTCGCGCAAGTTCACCTTGAAGGACGCCAGGTCCTCCTGAATGAACAGCCGCCACACCGTCGGCGGCGCGCACAGCGTGGTGACGCCGCAGCGGCCGATGGTGGCAAGCAGGCCCTTGGCATCGAAGCGCGGCTGGTTGACCACGAACACGGTGGCGCCCGCGTTCCACGGCGCGAAGAAGCAGCTCCAGGCATGCTTGGCCCAGCCCGGCGAGGAGATATTGAGATGGACGTCGCCGGGCTTCAGCCCGATCCAGTACATGGTCGACAGATGCCCGACCGGATAGCTGCGCTGGCTGTGCCGGACAAGTTTTGGTTTTGCAGTGGTCCCCGAAGTAAAGTAGAGCAGCATCGGGTCGTCGGCATTAGTCGGGCCCTCGGCGCTAAAACTCTCCGGGGCCTTTGCGGCATCATCATAGGAGAGCCATCCGTCGTGAGCCGTGCCGACCACGATGCGAACGATGTTCTCCGCACCAAGACTTTCGAATTTAAGGCTTGCGAATTTCGCGACCTGATCCTCGGCGGCGATCACCGCCTTGGCCTTGCCGCGATCGAGGCGATCGCGCAGCTCATCCGCGGTGAGCAGCGTGGTCGCGGGGATCACGACGACGCCGAGCTTCATCGCCGCCAGCATCGTCTCCCACAGCGGAACCACATTGCCGAGCAGCAGCAAGAGATGATCGCCGCGCTTCAGGCCCTGCGCGCGGAGAAAATTCGCGACCTGGTTCGAGCGCTTCGACAGCGCCGCGAAGGACAGCTTTGTCTGCCGGTCCTGCGCGGCATCGACGATCCAGAGCGCGGGCCGGTCCTTGGCTTCGGCGTCCTTCGCCAGCTCGTCGAACCAGTCGAGCGCCCAGTTGAAGGGAACCGGATCCGGCCAGCGGAATCCTTTGACCGCGGCCTCGTAATCCGTGCGGTGCTTGAGCAGAAACGCGCGCGCGTCCTGAAATGTCGTCATGTTCCGGGCCCGTCGAATTGATGTTCGAACGTAGCCCGGATGGAGCGAAGCGCAAACCGGGGCCGGCTACGCCATTGGAAGCAGCTGTCCCGGATTTCGCTTCGCTCCATCCGGGCTACGAAGCCTCGCTATTTTCCAGCGAGGCTGCGAACGTGCTTGATAATTCCGGAAAAATCCACCCCACCTTGCCCGGCTGCGTCGAAAGACTGATAGATCTCCTGCGCATGCTTGCCGAGCGGGGTGGCCGCGCCCGCAGCCTTCGCGGCGTCCTGCGCCAGCGTCAAATCCTTCACCATCAGGGCCGAGGCAAAGCCCGGCTTGTAGTCGTTGTTCGCGGGCGAGGTCGGCACCGGGCCCGGCACGGGGCAATAGGTCGTCAGCGACCAGCACTGGCCCGACGAGGTCGAGGCGACGTCGAACAGCGCCTGATGCGAGAGCCCGAGCTTCTCGCCGAGTGCAAACGCCTCGCTCACTGCGATCATGGAGATGCCGAGGATCATGTTGTTGCAGATCTTGGCCGCCTGCCCTGCGCCGGCCCCGCCGCAGTGCACGATCTTCTTGCCCATGTTCTCCAGCACCGGCTTTGCCGCCGCGAATGCGTTCTCCTCGCCGCCGCACATGAAGGTGAGCGTAGCGCCCTTGGCGCCGCCGGTGCCGCCGGAGACTGGCGCGTCCACCGAGAGCACGCCGTGCTTGCCGGCGAGCGCATGCGCCTGCCGCGCACTCTCGACGTCGATGGTGGAGCTATCGATGACCAGCGCGCCCTTGGTCATCGCGGGAAGAATTTCGTTCCAAACGCCGAGCACATGCTTGCCGGCCGGCAGCATCGTGACGACGACATCGGCGCCCTTCACCGCGCCCGCGGCGCTGTCGGCGATGCCGGCGCCGTCGGCCTTGGCCTGATTGCGCGAGGCTTCGACGAGATCGAACGCCACCACCTTGTGGCCCGCCTTGACCAGATTGGCCGCCATCGGGCCGCCCATGTTGCCGAGACCGATGAATGCGATCGTGGCCATTGTCGTTTCCTCCAGCTTCAATCGTTGATTAGTTGAACTTCAGCTCGTCGGCGCCGATCTCGGCGAGATACGGCGCAAGCATTTGCGGCGTCACGTCCTCGATCCGCGGCGGCGACCAGGTCGGGTTGCGGTCCTTGTCGATCACGGCAGCGCGCACGCCCTCGCGAAAATCATCGCTGCGAAACACCTCCAGTGCGGCGCGGTATTCGCGCACCAGGGATTCCTCCAGGCTCGACGCGGTGCGCGCCAGCCGCAACAATTTCAGCGTCACCACCATGCCGCGCGGCGATTTTTCGTTGAGCGTCTTCAGCGTCGCCAGCGCGAACTCCGAGCCGTCGCGCTTGAGCGCAGAAAAAATGTCTTCCATGCGGTCGAAGCCGAACAATGCATCGATGATCGGCTCCTTTGCCGCGACCGGTCCGGCGGTCTCCCCGGTCGCAAAGCCGTTGATGAGCTTACTGACATCGCCCGCAGTTACGCCCTCACGTACCCTTGTCAGTGCCTCGCGCAGCTCCGGCCATTTGGCCGCTGGCACCACGGCGTCGGCGAATTTGGCGTGGATCGCGTCGGGCCCGTTCATGGTCTGGCCGGTCAGGCCGAAGTAGGTGCCGATTTCGCCCGGCGAGCGCGACAACAGATAGGTGCCGCCGACATCGGGAAAGAAGCCGAGCCCGACCTCGGGCATCGCGAGCTTGGTGCGATCGGTGACGATGCGATGGCTGGCATGCGCGGACAGCCCGACACCGCCGCCCATCACGATGCCGTCCATGTAGGCGATATAGGGCTTTGGGAATCTCTTGATCCGGGCGTTGAGGATGTACTCCTCGCGCCAGAGGATCTTGCCGAGGTCGCCGTTGACCTTCGAGCTCTCCCAGAGCGTGCGGATGTCGCCGCCGGCACAGAGGCCGCGCTCGCCGGAGCCTTCCAGCACGATCACCGCGACGGCCGGATCGGCCTCGAAGCGGTCGAGCGCCTTGTCGATGTCGCGAAACATCTCCAACGTGACGGCGTTGATGGCCTTGGGACGATTGAGCCTGATCACGCCGGCCGCGCCCTCGACGCGGGCGACCAGATCGCCCTCTTCCACTGAACTCATCGCGCGCCCTCGATCAGTTTGCGCGCCACGATGAGCCGCATGATTTCATTGGTGCCTTCGAGGATCTGATGCACACGCAGATCGCGCACGATCTTCTCGATCCCATATTCGCTCAAGTACCCGTAGCCGCCGTGAAGTTGCAGCGCATGGTTGGCGACCTCGAAGCCGACATCGGTGCCGAAGCGCTTTGCCATCGCACATAGCATGGTGGCATCGGGGTCCTTGCGGTCCAGCGCCGCGGCGGCACGCCACAGAAAGGTGCGCGCGGCCTCGAGCTCGATCGCCATGTCGGCGAGACGGAATTGCAGCGCCTGGAATTCGTCGAGACGCTTTCCGAAGGCCTTGCGCTCCTTCATGTAGCCACGCGCCTTGTCGAGCGCGGTCTGCGCGCCGCCGAGCGAGCACGCCGTGATGTTGAGGCGGCCACCGTCCAGACCGGCCATCGCGATCTTGAAGCCGATGCCCTCCTCGCCGAGGCGATTGGCCACCGGCACACGCGCGTTCTCGAACATCACGGCACGGGTCGGCTGCGCGTTCCAGCCCATTTTGCGCTCATTGGCGCCGAAGGAGACGCCCGGCGTCTTGCCGTCGATGACGAGGGTCGAGATGCCGCCCGGGCCATCGCCGCCGGTGCGCACCATCGCGACCAGCAGATCAGTACCGCCGGCGCCGGAGATGAACTGCTTCTGGCCGTTGAGAACGTAATGATCGCCATCGCGCACCGCGCGGGTGCGGAGCGCCGCGGCATCCGAGCCCGCGCCCGGCTCGGTCAGGCAGTAGCTGGCGATCAGCTCCATGGTGCAGAGCTTCGGCAGCCATGTGTGGCGCTGGGTGTCGCTGCCATAGGCATCGATCATCCAGGACGCCATGTTGTGGATGGAGATGAAGGCCGAGGTGGTCGGGCAGCCCGTCGCCAGCGCCTCGAAGATCAGCGCCGCGTCGAACCGCGTCATGGCGGAGCCGCCGACATCCTCGCGGATGTAGATGCCGCCCATGCCCAGCGTCGCGGCCTCGCGCATCACGTCGACGGGGAAATGCTTCTCCTCGTCCCAGCGCAGCGCGTGCGGCGCGATCTTCTCCGCCGCAAACGCCAACGCCATGTCGCGAACCGCGATCTGATCCTCGTTCAGAGCGAACTGCATATGAGCCTCGCTCTCAAGGGGATCACTTCATCAGCGGGATCGAGAACTCCGCACCTTCCTTGACGCCGGACGGCCAGCGCGAGGTCACCGTCTTCGTCTTGGTGTAGAAGCGGACCGAATCCGGACCGTGCTGGTTGAGATCGCCAAAACCCGACTTCTTCCAGCCGCCGAAGGTGTAATAGGCGATCGGCACCGGGATCGGCACGTTGATGCCGACCATGCCGACGTTGACCTTGGCCGCGAAGTCGCGCGCGGCGTCGCCGTCGCGGGTGAAGATCGCAACGCCGTTGCCGTAGTCATGCTCCGACGGCAGCGCCAGCGCTTCCTTGTAATCATGTGCGCGCACGACGGAGAGCACCGGGCCAAAGATCTCTTCCTTGTAGATCCGCATGTCCTTGGTGACGTTGTCGAACAGCGAACCGCCGAGATAGAAGCCGTTCTCGTAGCCCTGCATCTTGAAGCCGCGGCCGTCGACGGCGAGCGTCGCACCTTCCTTGAGGCCGATGTCGATATAGCCCTTGACCTTCTCGACCGCCTCGCGCGTGACCAGCGGGCCGTAATCGGCCGACGGATCGATCGAGGTGCCGATCTTGAGGCTCTCGACACGCGGGATCAGCTTTTCCATCAGCCGGTCGGCCGTGGCCTTGCCGACGGGCACTGCAACCGAGACGGCCATGCAGCGCTCGCCGGCCGAGCCGTAGCCCGCGCCAATCAGCGCGTCGACCGCCTGGTCCATGTCGGCATCGGGCATGATGATGGCGTGGTTCTTGGCACCGCCAAAGCACTGGCAGCGCTTGCCGGTCTGGGCGGCGCGCTCGTAGATGTACTGGGCGATCGGGGTGGAACCGACGAAGCCGACGGCCTTGATATCGGGATCGTCGAGGATGGCGTCGACCGCTTCCTTGTCGCCGTTGACGACGTTGAGGATGCCGGCCGGCAGGCCCGCCTCGATCATCAGCTCGGCGAGCAGCATCGGCACGCCGGGATCGCGCTCGGACGGCTTCAGGATGAAGGCGTTGCCGCAGGCGATCGCGGGCGCGAACTTCCACATCGGGATCATCGCCGGGAAGTTGAACGGCGTGATGCCTGCGACGACACCGAGTGCCTGACGCATGGAATAGATGTCGATGCCGGGGCCGGCGCCTTCGGTGTATTCGCCCTTCATCAGATGCGGGATGCCGCAGGCGAACTCGGCGACCTCGAGGCCGCGCTGGATGTCGCCCTTGGCGTCCGGCACGGTCTTGCCGTGCTCGCGCGCGAGCAGCTCGGCGAGCTTGTCGTAGTCGCGCTGAACCAGCTCGACGAATTTCATCATGACGCGGGCGCGGCGCTGCGGGTTGGTCGCGGCCCATTCGGGCTGTGCTGCGCGGGCGTTCTCGACGGCGGCGCGGACCTCGGCCTTGGACGCCAGCGCCACCTTGGCCTGGACGTCACCGGTCATCGGCTCGAAAACGTCGGCGGTGCGGCCAGACGTGCCCTTTACTTCCTTGCCACCGATGAAATGTCCGACTGAACGCATGAATGATCTCCTTGAGGCCGAGCTTGAACGCTTTGACAAATCCTATCGACCTGCATTTTATAGGATTCAAGTCTGAGATAATGCACCATAGATGTGCGAAAATGCTGGATCAAGGCGCTATCGATTGGGACGACTTTCGCTTCGTGCTGGCCATCGTGCGGGGCGGCTCGGTCTCGGCTGCGGCAAAACAGCTCGGGGTGGACCATGCCACGGTGATCCGCCGCGTCGACCGGCTGGAAAAGCACCTCTCGGCAAAGCTGTTCGACCGGCGCAAGACCGGCTACCTCCTCACCGAGGCCGGCCAGCGCGTCGCCGACAGCGCGGAAGCGATGGAATCGACCATCGTCGCCAACCAGGAGCAGGTCGGCGGCTCCGTGGCGCGGCTGACGGGGACGGTGCGGATCGGCGCGCCCGACGGGTTTGGCACGGCTTTCCTGGCACCGCGGCTGGCCCCCTTCGCCGACCGGTATCCCGATCTCGATCTGCAACTTGTGGCCACCGCGCGGCTGTTCAGTCTCTCCAAGCGCGAGGCCGATATCGCCATCAGCCTGACCATGCCGAAGGAAGGTCGCATCGTCGGCCGCAAGCTGCTCGACTACCGCCTCGGGCTCTACGCCGCACCTGGCTATCTCGACCGCTTTCCTGGGATCACCTCGCGGCAGGATCTGCCGCAACACCGCTTCGTCGGCTACATCGAAGAACTCTTGTTCACGCCGGAACTCGATTATCTGCCGCAGGTGTCGCCGCGGATTTCGGCGCGCTTCCGCAGCGCCAATCTGATCGCGCAGCTCAACGCCACGCTCTCTGGCTTCGGCATCGCAGTGCTGCCGCACTTCATGGCGAGCGATTATCCGCAACTCGTGCCGGTGCTGCCCGAGGAGATCTCGATCACGCGGACGTTCTGGATGCTGATGCACGCCGACAGCAAGGATCTGGCGCGGATCAGGGCGGTGGCGGACTACATCGGCGAGATCGTGGAGCGCGAGCGGGCGTTGTTTGCGGGGCGGTAGCACCGGTCCTGTAGGGTGGGCAAAGGCGCAAAGCGCCGTGCCCACCATCTCTCTCCGATAGCGACGAAGTCGTGGGCACGCTTCGCTTTGCCCACCCTACGGCACCTCGCCTAGTTCTTCGCCTTCCTCACCGCCGGCGCCTTCGGCTCGCGCTTCATGCCCTCCAGCGCACTGTCCCGGCCCACCTTCAACACCTCGTCGGACAGCTCGCTCGACCCAGCAATGCGCGCCAGCAGCATGGTGCCGGCCATCGTCGCCAGCGTCGCAACCGCCTGCTTGCGTGCGGCCTTGCGCGGCACGTTCGGAATATTGTCCGCCAGCACCTCGATCATCTCGTCGAGCTTGCCGGCAAAGGCCTTTCGCGCCTTCGGGCTCTCGCGGGCGATCTCGGCACCGAGAGCGGGAATCGAGCAGCCATGGCCGGGATTGTCGCGATGCAACGCCGACAGGTAGGCCTCCGCGATCATCGCCAGCCGCTTGTCTGGCGAAACCTCGTCGGTGATCTTGCGCCAGTGCTCCATCGAGCGGTCCATCGCGTAACCGAACGCCTCGATCACCAGCGCCTCGCGGGAATCGAAATGCGCGTAGAAGCCGCCATGGGTCAGGCCCGCCTCCTTCATGAGGTCGGCCACGCCGATGCCATGGGCGCCCTTTTCGCGCAGCCGCACAGAGGCCCTCTTCACGATGCGGTCGTGGGTTTCCTGCTTGTGTTCCCGGGAGTAGCGCATGCGGTTCTCATTGAATGTCGATGGTCATCTCATAACACGCAAATGACGAAAAGGGTGCATTAATTCATGTTAAGTTGCTTCCGATCATGGAAAACGTTGCAGTTGCGTGCACCGCAAGGGCGCCCTTGCCGTCCCGGACGAAGCCTTCGGTGTAGCTGGTCTGCCGTCCCAACTTGATCACCTTGCCTTCGGCCGAGATCAGGCCTGAGCGAACCGAGAGCGGACGCAGGAAGGTCATTTTCAGGTCGAGCGTCACGGAGCTCTGCCCCGCTTCCAACCGGGTCGAGATCGCGCATCCCATCGCGGTATCGAGCAGCGCAGCTGCGGTCGCGCCGTGGATGAGGCCGATGGTGTTTTCGAGATCCTCGCGCGGCTCCAGTTCCATGACGATCCGACCCGGCTCGACCACCCCCACCGTGAAGCCGATCAGTTTTGCAAAAGGCGGCGGCGGCAGCCGGCCATCGCGAATACCCAGCATGGCGTCCATGCCCGACAGGCCCATCGCTACTTTCGCGACCGGCGCCGGCACCTGCCAGTCCACCACGCGCTCGCGACGCTGCTCGGGCGAAAACAGGTCGAATTGGTCGGGTTCAGTCATGGGATCCCTTTTGTATGTTACTCGTCATACTATGCCACGGACTTCGCCCTTGCAACTCGCCCCCCGCCCCGCTTGACAATAAGGACGTTTCGGCCCGGAAGTGGCACCGACCCGCGCGCCTCGCGCCGGTCCACGAAACCTTCGAGATCCCACGATGGAAATGCTCAACCCCCACTGCGGCGTGACGCGCGATGCGCGCGGCGTCGTTCATGTCGCGATCTGCAACGCCGGCCCGCTCAATATTCTCGGCTCGCCGGTGACCGACGCCGTGCGCGAAGGCCTGCAGCAGCTTGCATCCGACCGAAGCATCCGCGTCGTGGTGCTGCGCGGCCAGAGCGAGAAGAGCATGATCGGGGGCGCCGACATCAAGGAGATGGCCAAGCTCGACCAACGATCGGCCGAAGCCTTCATCAGCCGCCTGCGCGATCTCTGCGAGGCCGTGCGCGCCTTCCCTGCCCCGGTGATCGCGCGCATGCCCGGCTGGTGCCTTGGCGGCGGCCTCGAAGTGGCGGCCGCCTGCGATTTCCGGATTGCCGCGCATGATGCGCATTTCGGAATGCCGGAGGTGCGCGTCGGCATCCCCTCGGTGATCCACGCAGCGCTCTTGCCCCGCCTGATCGGCTGGGCCCGCGCGCGCTGGCTGGTGATGACCGCGGAGAATATCGACGCAGCCACCGCGCTCGCCTGGGGACTGGTCGACAAGGTCGCGGCGGAGAGCGAACTGGACGCGGCCGTCGAGCACACCGTGAAGGCGCTGCTCGAATGCGGCCCGGAGGCGCTGCGCTCGCAGAAGGCGCTGCTGCGGCAATGGGAGGAACTGCCGCTGACGGAGTCGGTGAATTTGAGCGTGAAAGTGTTCGGCGAGTCGTTCCTGACGGACGAGCCGACGCGGCTGATGCAGGCGTTCGTCAACAGGAAGCGATAGGCGCGCGCCACCTCTCCCCAACCGCACGACCAAATCTCATCCGAGCCCAGACATTTTCTCATCCCTGGCGCGGTTGCATTTTTTGCACCGCATCATATGATGATCATAATCTTACACATCATCGCCAGGGAGTCCCATCATGGCCGAAGCCGCCGATCCCGTCGTCATCGTCTCCGCCGCCCGCACCCCGCTCGGCCGCTTCATGGGCGAGCTCTCGCCGCTCCCCGCGCACAAGCTCGGGTCACACGTGATCGGCGCGGCGCTGGAGCGCGCAAGACTTGCACCCGAGAAAGTCGACGAGGTCTTCATGGGCTGTGTGCTGCCGGCGGGACAGGGCCAGGCGCCGGCGCGGCAGGCGGCGCGCGCGGCCGGGCTGCCCGACGCTACCGGCGCGACCACGGTCAACAAGGTCTGCGGTTCCGGCATGAAGGCGACCATGCTGGCGCACGATATCATTCGCGCCGGCTCGGCCGAGATCGTCGTCTCCGGCGGCATGGAGAGCATGAGCAATGCGCCCTATCTGCTCGCCAAGGCGCGCGGCGGCTATCGCGTCGGCCACGACCGTATCATCGACCACATGATGATGGATGGCCTTGAGGACGCCTACGAGACCGGCCGCTCCATGGGCGATTTCGGCGAAGCGACCGCAGAGGCCTATCAGTTCACCCGCAAGGACCAGGACGCCTATGCCATGGAGACGCTCAGCCGAGCCCGCAAGGCGGTCGAGGGCGGCGCGTTCAAGGCCGAGATTGCGCCGATCACGCTCGCGGAAAAGGCCGGTCCCCGCATCGTCGCCAATGACGAGCATCCGCTGAAAGTCGATCCGGCGAAGATCCCGGGCCTGAAGCCGGCGTTCCGCGCCAACGGCACCATCACGCCGGCCGCCTCCTCCGCCAATGCCGACGGCGCGGCGGCGCTGGTGCTGACGAAACGCTCGCTTGCCGATCGCAGCGGATTGCCTGTTCTCGCGGAGATCAGGGGCCACGCCACCCACAGCCAGGAGCCGCAATGGTTCACCACGGCGCCGATCCCGGCGATCCGCAAGCTGCTCGACAAGGTCGGTTGGGCTGCCTCCGACGTCGATCTGTTCGAGATCAACGAGGCCTTCGCCGTGGTCGCGATGGCGGCGCAACGTGACCTCGGCATTCCCCGCGACAAGCTGAACGTCAATGGCGGCGCCTGCGCGCTCGGCCATCCTATCGGCGCCACCGGCGCGCGACTGATCGTGACACTGCTGCATGCGCTCGAGGCGAACAATCTCAAGCGCGGTATCGCCGCGCTCTGCATCGGCGGCGGCGAAGCCACGGCGATCGCGGTGGAGCGGCTGGTGCGCTGAGCGCGGGTGTCCGAAATAGAGGGAAGTCTGTCATTTCAGACTTTCCTTTCCCGTGCCAGACTGGAACCATGACGCGAGTCTCACCGGGCTCGCCAATCCACATTGAGGCCCAATGATCTCGAACTGGCTCGCGGCAGCATTGTCCCGCCGCAACATTCATTACGGCTGGGTGATGGTCGGCGTGACCTTCCTTGCCGCGCTGATCAGCGCCGGCACGGTCGGCGCGCCCGGCGTGTTCATCGTTCCGCTTCAGAAGGAGTTCGGCTGGAGCACGGCGGAGATCTCCTCCGCGCTGTCGATCCGGTTCATCCTGTTCGGACTGATGGCGCCATTCGCGGCCGCCCTGCTCAACCGCTACGGTTTGCGCAACGTCACGCTGGCGGCCCAGCTGATCGTCGTCTCGGCGCTGGTAGCATCGCTCGGCATGACCGAGGTCTGGCAGCTCGTCGCGCTTTGGGGCGTCGTGATCGGCATCGGCACCGGCATGACCGCGCTGGTGCTCGGCGCAACCATCGCCACGCGCTGGTTCGCAGACAGGCGCGGCCTCGTCGTCGGCATCATGACTGCGAGCGTCGCCACCGGCCAGCTCGTGTTCCTGCCGTTGCTCGCAAGCCTCACCGAACGCTATGGCTGGCGGCTCGCGCTCGGATTCGTCTGCATCATGCTCGGCGTCTCTGCGCTGGCCGTCCTGCTTGCGATGCGCGACCGTCCGAGCGATCTCGGCCTGCGCCCGTACGGCGATGAAGGCACCGAGCCCCTGCCCGCCCCGCCCGTGACCCACGGGTCGATCACGGGCGTGGCGCTCGGTACGCTGCGCGATGCCTCGAAGTCGACGGCATTCTGGATCCTGTTTGCGACCTTCTTCGTCTGCGGCGCCTCGACCAACGGCCTCGTCCAGGTTCACCTGATCCCGATGTGCCTCGATTTCGGCATCCCGCAGGTGCAGGCCGCGAGCCTGCTCGCAGCCATGGGCATCTTCGACTTCTTCGGCACCATCATGTCGGGTTGGCTGTCGGACCGCTACGACAACCGCTACCTGCTGTTCTGGTACTATGGCCTGCGTGGGCTCTCGCTGATCTTCCTGCCGTTCAGCGATTTCTCGTTCTATGGCCTGTCGATCTTCGCGATGTTCTACGGCCTCGACTGGATCGCAACCGTGCCGCCCACCGTGCGCCTCACCGCGCAAAAATTCGGGCCCGAGCGCGCCAATCTGGTGTTCGGCTGGATCTTTGCGGGCCACCAGCTCGGCGCCGGTACCGCGGCGTTCGGTGCGGGCCTGTCGCGGACGGTCTATGAGAGCTACCTGCCCGCGTTCTTCATCGCCGGCGCGCTCTGCGTGTTCGCCTCGTTGATCGTGCTGGCGCTGTCGCGGCAACCGAAACTACAGCCGGCGGCGGCCTCGGCCTAGTACCGGAGCGTAGAGGTGACGCCGAACACTGCGGCGTCACCGATCCGCGAAACACCGCTCGGGTCGTTCGGATTTGCAACGCCGCCGGAGGGGCGGAACACATATTGAAAGTAAGGCGCGATTAGCCAGCCCGGCTTGATGTGCGCCTCGTAGATCATCTCGATCAGCGTCTCGTTGCTGCGCACCGGGCTCCGGAGGCCGGTGAAGGCCCGCGTGTCGATGTCGAGATGGCGCGCGGTGTTCGAGATCCGCATGTAGGCCATCGCCACGCCGAAGCGGTCAAGCGGACGGCCCGGCGTGAAGCCGACGAAGCCGATGCCGCCGTCCATATAGAGATCGATCAGATTGCGGTCCGGCGGGCTGTAGGCGATGCGGCCGAAGGCGGTGATGCCGGGGAGCGAGGCCGACGTGCTGGTCTCGGTGACCTCAGGCGGGCGATACAGCACCTGCTCGATCACGGCGAAGATGCCGTAATTGCCTTTGAGCTTTGCGGGAATGCCGCTGCCGCCGGAATCGGCGATCGACATCCCTTCTGCCGTAAAACGCTGGCTGTCGAACGAGCCGTAATGCTTCCACCCACCCGGCGTGAAATTGCCGGCGAGCGGGCGGCCGCCGATATCGATGTCGTAGTTGAAGCGGACCTGCCCGATCACCCACGGCGGATCGTTGATGCGGAATGCCAGACCATGATGGTCGCGCAGCTGCGGATCGACATCGCCGGGCCCGGACGGATCGCCGTTGAACACCGCACCATACGCGATGATCTTGTCGGTCAGCGCCGCCTTGATGCGAATGCCGGGCACCGCGATCGGCGGCGCCGGGCCGCCGGCCGGAAGATTGCTGGCCTTGATCGCGGGCCAGCCGAAGGTGCCGTTGATGAAGAGATCGTCGGTCTGGCTGTCGAAGAATTCGACATCGGCGGCCTGCTGGCCGGCCCGGATGTTCAGGCGGTCATTGAAAAAGCTCTGCTCGAAATAGGCATTGTAGAGCCGCTGATCCGGCAGCGCCTCGATCTCGCTGATGGTGGCGAGGTTCTGGACGTAGTTGCGGGAGAGCCCCTGGCCGTAGATGACGAAAGCATTGGCGTAAAAGCGGCCGCCGGTCCAGCCGACCAGTCTGTCGAGATCGGCATCGACCGACAGATCGAGCCGGCCGAAATGGATGGCACCGCGCTTCACGCCGCCGGCGGCGTTTGCGATATTGTCTGCGATATAGGTGGCGCCGAAATTCAGGCCCTTGCTGGCAAGGCCGTCATGCCATTCGTTGAACCATTTGGGAAACAGCCATGCGGCCGCGCTTTCGTCCTTGGCGCCGGCGAGCGCGCTCGTCGCCGTGCAGGCCAGGGCAATCGCGGCCGCCACGGATATTTGGGTCCCCCAACTCACGATCGACACACGCTACTTGAAGATGCCGGTGCGCCGCATGAAGAGATAGGCCGCAGCCACCGAGGAGGCCATCAGCACCGCGGCCCAGAGGAATCCGCTCTCGACCTCGGTCAGCGGCAGGCCTTTTGTGTTCATACCAAAAATGCCGGTGATCAGCGTCGGCGGCAGCAACAGCGAGGTCACGATCGAGAGGGTGTGGAGATGGCGGTTGCTCTCCTCCTCGTTCTTGAACCGCAGTTCCTCCTCGAGCAGGCGGCTGCGCTCGCGCAGCTCGACGATGTCGTGATCAAGGCCATCGAGCCGCTGCGCGAGCTTGCCGGCCTGGATCCGCAACGCCGGCGACAAATGATCGGTGTTCTTCTGATCGAGACGGTGAAACAGCGTGCGCAATCCGGTGAGCTGCCGATGCAGCCGCACGCAGGTACGGCGGAGACGGCCGAGATTGCGGCGCATCTCGGGCTTGGCGTCATCGGCCAGGATGCGCTCCTCGATGTCGTCGATCTCCTGGCCGAGCTTGTCAGCCACCCGGTCAAGCGTGTCGGCGACCTCGTCGACGATCTTTTCGAGCAGATGGGCGACGTTGTCGACGCGGTAGCCGCCTTCGAGCACCCGCCGCGTGGCGTCCGCCGAGCACAGCGCCTGGTGGCGGCCGGAGACCAGCAGCCGCTCGGTCATGGCGAAGCGCAGGAACGCGGTCTCCTCCGTCGCGCTGTCGATCTCGCGCACGAGATCGGAGAACACGCCGTAGACGCAGTGGTCGATGACGTGAAGCTGCTGGAACGTGTCGCTCGACAGCAGCAGCTCGCGCGCCAGCGGCGGCAGCTGCGACGCCGCGATCCAGGGCCGTGCCCGCGCGTCAGTCAGGGTGAAATGCAGCCAGAGCCGGCCGTCATGGCTGAACTCGATCGGCCGGTCGACCGGCAGCGCCTCGGCACTGCCGTCGCTGTGCAGGCGGAAGGCCCAGACCAGGCCGGGAATGGCGGGTTCGCCGTCCGATAGTGCGCTGACAAGCTTTGCCGGCTCAGCCATGGCCAACCCCAACCGTCAACAACTGCCCCATTCCGGAAGATGGCTGACGGCATCTTCCGGACCCCACGCGGGTACTCAATTACGCCAGTGTTACAGTTTGATGATGCCGCCCTATTCCGCCGCGAGCCCCGTCGCGGCCGCCTCGGCTTGCCTGATGTAGTCGTGCACGACGCGGCCGAACGGCAGCGTCAGGTCGGCGATGTAATGATGCGCGCCGAGGCAGCGGCGGACCGGGAAATCCGCGACCGGCGCGTTGACATGCGGCACCAGATGCAGCCGGCCCGGCCCCATCCAGGAGCCCTTCGGCACGATGTCGACGAGGTTGATCGCGACCAGTTGGCAGACCTCGAGACGGCCGTCGACGCCCGGAATCATCTTCAGATTGATCTGCGTCTTCGACAGCGTGGCGCGGGTGAGATCGCCGTTGCCGGCCATGCTCTCGTGCTTGTAACCCATGGTGCCCATGGCGACGAGCTGGCCGGCATATTCCAGCGTGCCCGTCAGCGTGTCCTTGACGATCTCGAGCTTGGGGTGGGCGTACTTCTTGGGAAAGCCCCAGATCTCGCGGCCGGCGGCGATCGGCGGATCGTCGTCGAGATACATCTGCGAGACGAAGTTGACGTCCTCGCCGTTGAGGCGCGCGGGGATGACGAGGCCGGATTCGGTGTAGCTGCCGAAGCCGGAGGAGTCAGGCATTTTGATCCATTCGTAATGCACGATCGGCTGGTCGATCGGCTGCAGCGGCTCGGGCAAACCGGCGCGGATCAGCTCCGGGTCGGTCTCGTAGGTGATGACGAGGAATTCGCGGTTGACGAACCGATACGGCCCGGCCGGATAGCTCGGCCCTGCCGCGGGCATGGACGGAAGTCTCAGCACGTCTTCGCTTCGCATCGCTGGTCTCCTGTGAATCCTGATCGGCGGCAATTGCTAGCGATCCTCATTGACTGCGATGTGAAGCTTTTCCGTCAGGCACACGACCCCTGCCGTTGCAGCGTGGTCGATCTGCGTTGCCGGCGATGCAACGGTGCCGCCTCTGTCATCACGCCGTCACCGCGGGACGCAATCGTCTGGCGCAAGCAGGAGGCATCGCCATGGACGCCCGCACGTCGCAACCGACCTATCAGACACATCAGGCGCCCTCGCGGGGCTGGCGGCCCGAGCGCTGCGATCGCGTCGCGCTGGTGCTGCAAGGCGGCGGCGCGCTCGGCGCCTACCAGGCCGGCGTCTATCAGGCGCTGCACGAGGCAGGCATCGAGCCCGACTGGGTCTGCGGCGTCTCGATCGGTGCGATCAACTCCGCCATCATCGCCGGCAACAAGCCGGAGAAGCGGCTCGAGGCGCTGCGCATCTTCTGGGAGCGCATTACCAACCGCAAGATCTGGCACTACACGCCCGACGGCGACATCTTCCGCCAGTGGCGCAATCTCACCAGCGCGTGGATGACCTCGGCGATGGGCCAGCCCGGCTTCTTCACCCCGCACCAAATGAACCCCTGGTTCAGCCCGGTCGGCGCGCGCACCGCGACCAGTTACTACGACACGATGCCGCTGAAGGAGAGCCTGCTCGAGCTGGTCGACTTCGATCTCATCAACGAGAAGAAGGTCCGCTTCGCGGTCGGCGCGGTCAACGTGCTCTCGGGCAATTTCATCTATTTCGACAATTCCCATGACGAGATCGAGCCGGAGCACATCATGGCCTCCGGCGCCCTGCCCCCGGCGCTGCCGATGGTGCGGATCGGCACCGATCATTTCTGGGACGGCGGCATCGTCTCCAACACGCCGTTGCAGCACCTGCTCGACCAGGAGGATGCGCTCAACTCGCTGGTGTTCCAGGTCGACCTTTTCAGCGCGCGCGGCGTGCTGCCGCGCTCGATCCAGGACGTGATGGCCCGCCACAAGGACATCATGTATTCCTCGCGCACGCGCCACAACACCGACGTCTATCGCCGCACCCATAATCTCAAGGTCCTGCTCCACAAGGCGCTGGCGAAGCTGCCGGACGAGCAGCTGTCCGACGAGGAGCGCAAGCTGAAGGCGAGCCTGTGCCACATGCCGGAGATCGCGATCCTGCATCTGATCTACCAGCAGAAGGCCTATGAGGGCGACGCCAAGGACCACGAATTCTCGGGCACCTCGATGCGAGAGCACTGGACCAGCGGCTATGAGGACACCAAGCGCACGCTGAAGCGCCGCGACTGGATCAAGATGCCGGAGGAAGGCATGGGCCTCGTGGTGCACGACGTGCACCGGGAGACGGAGAGCGCGTAGCTCTATTCCGTCGTCATTGCGAGCGCAGCGAAGCAATCCAGAGTCTTCCCGCAGCTCGTAGGATGGGTAGAGCGAAGCGAAACCCATCAACGCTTCTTCGACGTCGAACCATGATGGGTTTCGCAAGGGCTCTACCCATCCTACGACCTCGCAGACACGGCCCCACGTTCTCGCGGCTCATTTCGCCCGAGCTTTGCTTTCTTCGTTGCCCTTCTTGTTCAGCTCGTAGGATGGGTAGAGCGGAGCGAAACCCATGAACGCTTCTTCAACGTCGAACCATGATGGGTTTCGCAAGGGCTCAACCCATCCTACGACCTTGCAGACACGGCCTCGCATTCTCGCGGTTCATTTCGCCCGAGCTTTGCTCTCTTCGTTGCCCTTCTTGTTCAGAAAGGGCGCAGGGAAGGCCGGGCGCCGGCTGGCACCCGCGGTCCCGTGTGCGAACAAGACGCGCACGGGGTGGACAACAGGTGTAGCCGGGCGACCGGCCTTCCCTGCGCGAATGGCTTTACGGCTTATGTCGCGCTCTCCCCGGGGAGCGATGCACTATTGCCCCCGTCGCCTTGCGGATGACTGATGTGCAGACCCGGTTGGGCCGCAACATCACCGCAACACTTGACGCACAGACCCCGGGCGTCAGGACCACACGATTTTGCCGTCCGCGCACGTCCCCGTTCCTGTCCCCGATGGCTTGCGTGCGCTCACCATCGAGGCCGAACCGAGGACGCCGTCAGCGCCGTGTCGTATCGCGCGTGCCGCTGCTCACGGGGATCCCGCCCTGCAGCCTGCCCAGCGCGCCGACGCCGTCGCGGCCACCGCCTCCCGGCCCGCGTCTCGTGACGATCGCGAAACGCCCCTTATGGCGGGCGGGATGGGCCATGGATACGACATATCCGAAATTCGGTAAACAAGAATGTTTTTGCGTGGAGGGATTGACAGGGTGTTTTGCCCGACGGGCGGCGGGCGAGTGTCACCGTGACTGAATATTCGATGCAATAGTGCGGCGCGCCTGAAACTCCAGCTTGTCGGGAGCCGGCTTAGCCCCAGGAATTGCGGTGACAGTGCACTCAACTCTCACGTGACGATGAGTTGACGCCATGGAGGCGGCTTCGGGCCGCGCCCGCCAGGGACGAAGAGCGCGCCTGGTCAAGCGTTCGAGCCGCGACATGGAGTACTCGTCAGGTCAATTGCCCGTCAATTTCTACTGCGAAGCTTCGTCAATGGTGCTGACGGTAATTCTCCGGAATTGCCGTTGCGTCTGCCCCGGTCTGGGATGGGCCATTCAACGCATCTACTTCGAGACAAGACGACTGCCCCTTTGTTTGTATCGTACATTGAGTCTGGAGATGATCATGCGCAACATTGCATCGGCGATTGCAATCGTGATCTCGTTGAGCGCGCCGGCTTTGGCTCAGAAGGCCGAGATCGAAGCAAACAACGCGAAATGGATAGAGATGTTCAACAAGGGAGATTTTTCCGGGATTGCGTCTCTCTACAGCGCCGATGCGACCGCGCTCCCGCCCGGCTCCGCGATGGTGCAGGGCCGACCAGCCATCGAGGTCATGTGGAAAAGCATGGCTGAACAAGTGACCGATCCGAAGCTCACAACGGTGGATGTCAAGCCACTCGGTTCTTCCGCGGCCCGTGAGATCGGCACGTTCGTCCTGAAGACCAAGGGATCGACACCGCAGGACGTGACCGGAAAGTATGTCGTTGTCTGGGAGAAGGTCGGAGACGACTGGAAGCTCGCCACCGACATCTGGAACGACGGCAAGTAGCCGTCTTACCTCCAAACCGGCGCTTGCGCAGAAAGCACGAGAGATCAAACCGACGCGCGTGTTCATTCGCCGTTGTCATTCGATACGCAGGCGCTATCGTGTGCATGCGGCGCAGCCGCGACATTCATCCGATAATTCTAGGCATGGGAGAATCGCATGAAATTCATAACCACCTGGAGCGTACCTCAAGGCACCTTCAATGCAGCCGTCGCCCGCTTTCTCGAGACCGGTGGCGCGCCACCCGAGGGCGTCAAGATGCTGGGTCGCTGGCATGGCATGAATGGACAGGGATTTGCGATCTCTGAATCGAGTGATCCAAAAGCCATGTATCGTTGGCTCGCTCAATGGTCTGACCTGCTCCCGTTGACCGTCACGCCCTGCCTTGAGGACGGAGACGCGGGCGAGGTGATGGCGTCGCTCCCCAAGCGTTGATCATCAATACTCACGTCGCTGCCGCCGCTGAAACCGGCGGTGGTGACGTGCTCGACCGTGGTGACGTCGCCGCTAGCGCTCAGACAGGGGCCGAATCTCCCATTGCTCGAGGCGGTCGATTGGCGCGCGGCCGTTCGTGCTGGCCCAGCCAAATCATGAGGAGAACCAGCACGCCAGCGAGCGTGCTGATGTCGTCATTGGCCATCCGCCCCATCGTCGTCTTCAACCTGCAGAATGGTCTCCGACAGCAGGGCGGCCGCCTTTTGAAGCGGCGCGATGAACCGATCCAGTTCGACGAAACTCACGCGCGCCACCGGCACCGAGACGCCCAGGCAAGCGATCAATTCTCGATCGGGTGACAGAATGGGGACGGCGCACCCCACAACGCCCTTGACGTATTCTTCGTTTGTCTTGGCCCAGCCCTTCTGCCGCGTGTCCTCAAGAGTCTTCATCAGTCCGTGGACATCGACGATCGTCGTGTCCGTGTATCTGGTCAGAGGGAGTGCGCGGCACAAATTCGCTCTCGTCCGCTCAGGCAGTCTGCTCATGTAGATCTTTCCGGTCGACGTGCAGTGTAGCGGCGCCGCTTCTCCCGGATTGAACTGAAGGCCTTGCGGCTCCGAAACCCGAACGCTGTCGACATAGGCAACGACATTGTCGCGGACGACGCCGATCTCGCACTGTTCGCCGATCTCTCCCGCAACCGCCCGAAGCACCGCGTGCCGTCGCGCGGTGCGGAAGGCCGCTCCGATGACGGTCGCGGACAGTGTGACCAGCTGGTTTCCGACAACGTAACGCTTGGTCCCCAACGCCTTCTGAAGCAGTCCGCGGTCCTCGAGGTTTCCGATCAGCCTGTGCGCCGTCGGCAGCGGCAGCGAGAGAGCCTTTGCGATCTCTGCCGCCGAGACGGCTTTGCGTTGGTCGGCGACGTGCCGAACGATCGCGAAAGCACGATCCAATGGCCCGTCCTTCTGAATGCGTTTCTTCATTGTCCCCACCGGCCAAATTTGCTTGCGAGATCAAGATCAACGCCTCATATTATCATTTTTCGGAATGCAATATATTGAAAATCGAAAAATTTGTTTGTCGAAATTCTCAAAGCTCATATCCTCAGCGCTGCCGGTGATTGACCACAAATTGTGCAACGCGGTCTCGCCGTTCCCAGAGTTTCGCTCCGCCGCTTGGCCAAGAGCCAAGTCGCTGGCGGGGCGCCAACAGGAGATGTGCATGTCTCGTCACTACGACGTGGACGCCGTGAGGAAGGAATTCCCCGCTGTCGAACGGATGGTCTATCTGGACTCCGGGTTTCAAACCCCGCTTGCGCGCCCGGTGAAGGCCGCGATCGAGCTCTTCCTTCGCGAGGGCTTCGAGACGGCCGGACCGAAGAGCGTCTGGCTCGACCGGGTGGAGCAGACCCGGGCCAAGGTCGCTCGCTTTCTCGGCGTGACGGCGGATGAAATCGCCTTCACGAAAAACACGTCGGAAAGCATGAACGTCGCGGCAAACGCGCTGCCGCTCCGGGCCGGCGACAATGTCCTGATGATCCACGGCGATCATCCGAACAACGCCTATGCATTCCTCCATCTGCAACGGAAGGGCGTCGAGGTCCGCTTCATCCCGATGACTGACGTCGTCGATGCCGACAGCTTTGCGCCTTTCATCGACGAGAACACGCGTGCCATCTCTATGTCGCACGTGACCTTCCACGCCGGTCACCGCTTTGACATCGAGAGCGTCGGCGCGATGTGCACCAGGAAGAAGCTCTACTTCGTGGTGGACGTGATGCAGGCAATCGGCGTGGTGCCGGTCAACGCGACGGCGATTGGCGCAAGCTTCATCGGCTCCGGCAGCCACAAGGGATTGCTGGTTCCGCAAGGGCTCGGGCTTCTCTATTGGGACAAGACGCTCAAAGAGCTGGAGCCGGCCTATCTGGCGGCCGCGAGCCTCGCCGAGATCCCTGATGATCTCATCGCGCGTGCCGACAGAATGGCGCCCTCGCCCGCTGCCAGGCGCTTTGAGCTCGGCAACTTCAATCTGCCCGCGGTCCATGCGTTGGGCGCTTCGCTCGACATGATCGAGCAGATCGGGGTGCAGAACATCCAGAACCACTGCTTCGACCTCGGCGATCACCTGATCGCGCGCCTGGACGAGCTGGGCGTCGGCCTCGTTGGCCCGCGCGAGCGCAAGCATCGCGCTCCGCATATCTACGTCATCGCCCTGCCGGCATCGGACTGGCTTGGCCATTTCGAGGAGAACGGTGTGCGCGTGTCGCCCGAACGGGATGGCATTCGCGTCTCACTCGGCATGTTCAACACCGCCACCGACATCGATCGCCTGATCGACGTCATCCGCCGGCGAGGGCTCGGACGCCCCTCCGCCGCAGCTTGACCTCGACAACCGATGGGAAGGGAAAAACCATGAAGACGCTTGTTCAGATGCTCGGACGCCTCTCAGGCCTGCTGGCCGTACTGCTGGCCGTCAGCCCGTGTCCCTCCGCGGCAGCCGACAGCCCGACGCTCGATAAGATCAAATCCAGCGGCGCAATCACGATCGGCCACCGCGAGGCTTCGATACCGTTCTCGTACCTCGGGCCCGATCAGAAGCCCATCGGCTTCTCGCTCGATCTCTGCGGGGCGATCGTCGATCGCATCAAGGAGAAGCTGAAGTTGCCCAACCTCAAAGTCAGCTACACGCCAGTGAATTCCTCGAACCGGATTCCGCTGATCCAGAGCGGGACCGTCGACATCGAGTGCGGCGGCACCGCGAACGACAAGAAGCGGCAGGAACAGGTCTCGTTTTCGGTCGCGACGTTCGTCAGCCAACCGCGATGGCTCGTCAAGGCCACCAGCGGCGTGAAGACCGCCGGCGACCTGAAAGGCAAGACGATTGTCGTCACCCAAGGCTCCAACGCAGTCGGTTTCGCGCAGAGCGTCAACGCCAAGGAGCAACTCGGCCTCAACATCGTCCAGGCCAAGGACCATGCGGAATCCTTCCTGATGTTGAACACCGGCCGTGCGGCCGCTTTCATGGAGGACGATATCCTCCTCGCCGGGCTCAAGGCTGCCGCGCCAAATCCGGACGCGCTCCTGTTCCTTCCCGAGGGATACGCAAAGATCTACTATGGATTGATGTTCACGAAGGGTGATGCCGGGTTCAAGGGCCTCGTCGACGACGTCCTCTCCAAGCAAATGGCATCCGGCCAGTTCGAGAAGACCTACGCGAAATGGTTCACCAAGCCGATTCCGCCCAAGAGTGAGAACCTCGCATTCCCGCTCACGGACGAGTTGATGGCACGGATCGCGCATCCCAGTGATGCTGTCGACTGATTGGCGGAGCTGACCGTCTCGCACGGAAATCCTCGTTCGCACCTGCAACCTGAGGGCTCGCGATGTTCGGAGTGCTTTTTGAACAGACGGCGGACGGCCAGCGCTATATCGACTGGCTTCTGTCGGGTCTCGGTTGGACGTTGGCCCTGGCCTTCTTCGGTTGGTGGATCGCCTTCGGCATCGGTGTGGTCGTCGGCGTGGGGCGCACGGTGCAGAATCGCTTCCTCTCCGTCTCGGCCCGGCTCTATGTCGAGATATTCCGGAACATCCCTGTCCTGGTGCAGATGTTCCTCTGGTACTTCGTCTTCCCGGAGGTTGTGCCCAGCGCGCTGGGTGATGCCATCAAGCAGATCCCGCCACCCTGGGCGTCGTTTTTCCCGGCGCTCCTCTGCCTGGGACTCTACACGGCGTCCCGAATAGCCGAGCAGGTCCGGGCGGGCATCGAAGCGCTCCCAAGGGGACAGATCGAAGCGGCCAACGCTCTCGGCCTCAATGGCTACCTCACTTATCGATACGTCATCGTGCCGCAGGCCCTGCGCCTCATCGTGCCGAGCCTCACCAGCGAGGTGATGGGCATCTACAAGAACACCTCCGTCGCCCTCACGATCGGCTTGATGGAGCTGACCGCCCAGGCGCGCCAGATCAGCGAGGCCACATTCCAGACATTTACGGCATTTGGCGCAGCGACGATCATCTACCTTTGTCTGGCGCTGGTTGCCTATCAGGCCATGACGCTCATCGACAAAGCCGTCCGCATTCCGGGCAGCGCTCCCGTCAAGCCCATGACTGACGAGGATCTGGCCAATGAGATGCGGCAAGGCGGCGCCCTGCCCGCCGCCATGGAGGTCGTGAAATGAACACTCTCGATTTCTCGATTGTAACGCAATCGTGGCCCTATCTCTGGTCGGGCCTGCTCTTCTCGCTTGCGCTCACGGCCGCCGCATTCGTCATCGGCATGGTTCTCGGAACCTGCCTGGCGCTCGTTCAGCATTTCGAGATTCCGGTGTTCGCCCAGATCATCCGCGGCTACGTTGCGGTCATCAGATCGATTCCGCTGATCCTCGTCCTGTTCTGGTTCTTCTTCCTGGTGCCGATCGTGCTTGGGCATCTCAGCGGCAGCGGGCGCCCGATTCCGATCGGCGCCACCTATACGGCCTTCATCACCTTCGGCTTGTTCGAGGCCGCCTACTACTCCGAGATCATCCGTGTCGGGCTGCGAGCGGTGAACAAGGGCCAGTTCGAGGCCTGCCAGGCGCTCGCTCTGTCCACCTACGACACCTACCGCCATATCGTCCTCCCGCAGGTCCTTCGCGTGGCCAGTCCGATCATCCTCAGCCAGACGATCATCCTCTTTCAGGACACCTCGCTCGTTTACGTCCTTTCGCTGACGGATCTTCTGGGCGCCGCTTCCAAGCTTGCGCAGCTCAACGGCCGCCTCGTCGAAATGTACCTCGTCGTCGCAGTGGCCTATCTCGCCATCAGTTCGGCAGCTTCTCAGTGTGTCGCTGTCCTTCGCAAACGATACGCGCTCGCCACATCGCGATAACGCCTCGAATCCGGGAGACGAACATGCATCGAGAGACCTCCAGCAATGCCGCGCAGCCCGGTGCAATCGTCGTCATCGAGAGCTTGGTGAAGCGGTTCGGTGCATTCACCGCGCTGAACGACGTCAATCTCAGGGTCGGCAAAGGCGAGAAGATCGTGCTGTGCGGACCTTCGGGCTCCGGCAAGTCGACTCTGATCCGCTGCATCAACCATATCGAGAAGCACGACGGAGGCCGGATCCTCGTCGACGGCGTCGAACTGAGCAACCGCCTCGCCGACATCAACAGCGTGCGCTGCGAAACCGGGATGGTGTTTCAGAGTTTCAACCTGTTTCCGCACCTCACGGTCGCCGAGAACTGCATGCTGGCCCCGATGAAGGTTCGCGGCATTTCGCAAGCCGAAGCGCGCGATCGCGCACTGGGCTTGCTGCGGAAGGTTCGCATTCAGGATCAGGCGGACAAATATCCTGCGCAATTGTCAGGCGGCCAGCAGCAACGCGTTGCCATCGCCCGAGCGCTGTGCATGCAGCCCAAGATCATGCTGTTCGACGAACCGACGTCCGCGCTCGATCCCGAGATGGTCAAGGAAGTGCTGGACACCATGGTCGAGTTGGCGCGGGACGGAATGACGATGGTCTGCGTGACACACGAGATGGGCTTCGCCCGCGAGGTTGCAGACCGGGTGGTCTTCATGGATCGCGGAAGCATCGTTGAGGAGGCAGATCCGGAAACATTCTTTCGGGCCCCTCGCACGGAGCGAGCGAAGGGTTTTCTGCACCAGATCATTCACTAAAGCGCGATGAGATTAGGATGAATCGACATCGCGCTTTAGTTTATTGTTTGAGCATGATCTTTTCGGAAAACCGCGGCGCACTTTTCCGGATCATGCTCTAGGGTCCAGCCGTCTCCCGGGGCGATCGCATATGGCACTTTGCGCGACCTGAGCGCGCGCCTCGTCCTTCGAGACGACCGCTCCGCGGTCTCCTCAGGATGAGGCTAAGCGGCATCGGCGGCCGTTACGACTGCTGCCACACACTCCGTCCTCATCCTGAGGGCCCGCCAACGGCGGTCGTCTCGAAGGATGGCCACAGAGAAATAGTCAAATGCGCTTGCCCTCCCCGCAAGCGGGAGACACAGCCGCGGCAGATCGGAGCTAAACCCTGCCTTATCCCGGCCCTGGCATCTTGCCGGCGAACTGCGGATAGCACTCGCGCAGCTCCTCGCGAATTTGCCCTCGGATCAAGGACAACGTCGCTTCGTCCGGCAACGGCGTCGTGACCTCGCATTGCTCGTTGTCGTACAGGAATCCCGTCGTGCCTCGAATGTCGCGCCAACCATATCCCGGATGGCTGCTCTCGAGGCGAAAGCGTCCCGCCTCTCGGTTGAAGGAAAACAACGCCGCATTGGTCAAGAGGGCATGAGGGCCGCCTCGCCGATAGACCGTCTCGTCGGTAACGCCAGGCGCGGACACGAAGTCCACGCGTTCCACCAGGGATCGCAGGCTGTGCTCTTCGCGGAACAGAATGACCCGCGGCACCAGGAAGTACAGATAGGCGGAGCCGAATGAGCCGGGCCACCTGACCGGATTGTTCGGATAGTCGCCGGTGCCAACGAGATTGACGTTGCCCCGGCCGTCGATCTGGCCGCCGCCGAGAAAGAACGCGTCGAGGCGCCCCTGCGCCGCGCAGTCGAACAGCTCCTCGGCACCGCCGGTGAAGGAATTGTGCTTGACCGACCCGAGGATCGAGACCTGCACGTGCTCCAATCCGTCACGCTGGTTGAGCGCACGCAACAGCATCGCTCCCGCCGCCGGCATCGGCGACGATTGACCGACCGCAACATGCCGCACGCCTTTCAGCAGCCGCGAGATCGTATAGATCATCAACTCACGGCTGGTGCACGCCTCGCTCATGCCGCGCTCCCCAGGCCCCGAACGTAGGCCTGGAATCCCTCCGGCGAGCGCGCCGCGCGCGCGTATTTCTCGATTTCCTGCCCGTCCCTGGGATATTCGGCGTAAAGCCCCGTGGGCCACCCGCCCTTCTCGAGCTGTGCCACCGCACTCACGTAGATCGCGGGCAGGATTCCCGCGGCCATTTTCTCGTCGTCAAGCAGCGACACTTCGGAGATGCGCTCGACGGTCACAAAAGCCTTCTTCGACGCATGGGCCAGCAGCATCGTTTCGCGCCGGCGCCCGAGCCGGACGTTGCCGAACCGGTCGGCTTCGGGTGCATGAAACAGGGCAATGTCGGGCTGGATCGCGGAGACCACGACGATCTTCTCGCCGTCATCAAACGGGTTCGACGTCACCTTCCAGTCGTCGCGCTTCTCCAGGACGTCGCTGCCGATGATGCCGCGGATCGGCATGAACGGCACCCCCTTCTCCGCGGCCGTTAACCCTGCGAACACCGCCGGACAGGTGGCATCACGGAGGCGAATGGATCCGTCGCGGACAGCCCGGCTGAAACAGGGCGCGCCCCCCGCTTCGCCGAGACTGACGGCGCTCGTCTCCAGCGTCGCCACGGCGCCGGCGCCGATCAGCATGTCGACCTGCATGCCGCCGATCGGCGCGCAGACCACATGAAGATCGCGAATGCCGCGATCGATCAGCATCCGGACCAATCCCGGGGCCGCGGCGTAGTCGTCCGGCGCCAGGCCGAGCTTGCACCCCGAGGGTATCATCTCCGCCATCTCTCGCGGCGTTACGAAGTCTGTCATCTCTTCACCTCTCCCTCGGGTCCCCATCAACACGCCGCGTCGCGACGATAGCGCCCTAGTCCTTTGCCGCAAGATCCCTTGATACGACGTAGCCATCGCGCGTCTGCGGCAGCTTCCAGCCCAGGATCTTGCTGGCAACCAATGTGCGCAGCACCTGGGCCGTGCCGCCCCCGATCGTGAACATGCGGACATCGCGTGCCATCCGTTCAAGCGGAAAGTCGCGCGAATAGCCGCGGGCGCCGAACACCTGCAGGGCGTCGTTGACGATCTTGATGGCGGCTTCCGAGGCGAAGATCTTCGCCTGAGCGGCAAGCATGGGATCGGGAAATGCGCTGCCGCCCGGCCCGCGTGAAGCCGCCGCCGCGTGCAGCATCAGGCGCGATGCGGTCAGCTGCGTCTGCATGTCGGCGAGCATCCAGTGCAGCCCCTGAAATTCGCCGATCGGCCGCCCGAACTGCTCGCGCGTCTTGGCCCATGCGATGGCGTGCTCCAGTGCGCCGGCTGCAATCCCCATGGCGACCGTGCCGGCGCCGACACGCTGGCTGTTGTAGGCATTGATGAGGTCGGCAAAGCCCCGCTTGAAGCCTGACGGCGGCAGCAGCACCATGTCCGGCGTGATCTCGAGGTCCTCGAACACGAGCTCGCCTTCGGGCATGCCACACAGTCCCATCGTCGTCTCGCGCTTGCTGACGCGGAGCCCTTCCGCCTCGCCGCGCACGGCCAGGAAGCCGCCGACGCCCAGCTCCGCTCCGCTCTCGTCGAACACGCGCGCAAAGATCAGATGGAGGCGGGATACCCCGGCGCCGGTGATCCAGTGCTTCTTGCCGTTGAGCACATAGCGGTTGCCGCGCTTGTCGGCTCGCGTCGTCATTCCGCTTGCGTCACTGCCCGCGTCGGGCTCTGTGATGCAGATGGCCGGCTTGTCGCCATCCAGGACCAGATCGGCGGCGCGCTTTTTCTGCGCATCGGTCCCGTAGGCCATCACGGTCGAGATGGCGCCCATGTTGGCCTCGACCACGATGCGCGCAGACACGGTGCAGGACCGGGCGATTTCCTCGATGACCAGCACCGTGTCGAGGAAGCTCCGCCCCTGGCCGCCATATTCGACCGGAATGGTCATTCCCATGAAGCGCTCGGCCTTCAGCGCCTCGACGACGTCCCATGGATATTCACGCGACCGGTCGATGTCGGCGGCACGTCTGCGGATCGTCCCGTTGGAGAGCGCCGCAGCCCTCTCCTTCAAGGCCATCTGCTCGGATGAGAGTTCCATGACCGTTCTCCATTCCGCGCGGACGAGAGCGTTTGCCGAACAGGTCAGTCAGCCCGATCAGCCGCGTCCCATGTTATAGAACTCCGGGTTCGGACGCATGCTCGTGACGTTGGCAAGCCGGTTGGAGAGGCCGAAGAAGGCCGAGATCGCGGCAATGTCCCAGATGTCGTCTTCCGTGAACCCGTGCGATTTCAGCGTGGCGAAATCGGATTCGGACACCTTGTAGGCCTCGGTCGAGACGCGCACGGCGAGATCGAGCATCGCCTTCTGCCGGTCGGTGATATCCGCCTTGCGGTAGTTGACCGCGACCTGATCGGCGATCAGGGGATCCTTGGCGCGGATGCGCAGGATCGCGCCATGGGCGATGACGCAATACTGGCATTGATTGAGGTTGCTGGTCGCAACCACGATCATTTCCCGCTCGGCCTTGGTGAGGTTGCCGGGCTTGTCCATGAGCGCGTCGTGATAGGCAAAAAATGCGCGAAACTCGTCCGGCCGGTGCGCCAGCACGAGAAAGACGTTCGGGATGAAGCCGGACTTCTCCTGGACGGCGACGATGCGGGCCCGGATGTCCTCTGGCATGTCGGCCAGATCAGGGACAGGGAAGCGGCTGATGGCAAGTGCCTGGGTCATGGCCTGGTTATCCTTGTTACTCGTCGATGGAAATCGGTACGGTCACGCGTTCCTTCGCCTGGATCATGGCGAGAAATGCTCGCGCGAAGACGTCGAGCGCGTCGGGACGTCTTTCCAGCTTCGCCCGCAGCACCGCGCCCTCCCAGCCGATCCAGAAGAAATGCGCGAGGCTGTCGCAATCGACGCCTTTGGGGATGTCACCCGCCTGCTGCGCCGCGCGGAGGCAGCGTGAGGTCCGCGCTTCCCAGTCCCTGAAGACGGCGGCGAGGCGCTGTCGGAACGGCTCCGGCAGCGCCCCCATCTCTTGCCCGAGATTGCCGACGAGACAGCCACGTCGATAGCCGTAGCGCGCCATGCCCGACCGCGCGTCCGCGATGAAATCGCGCAGGCGGTCCAGCGGAGCCCGCTCTATGTCGTCGAACCATCGATCCAGCTTGCGGGCGAAATAGGCGGCGTAGGCATCGATCAGCTCGAGGCCGAAAGCCTCCTTGCTGCCGAAGTAGTGATAGAACGACCCTTTCGGCACGTCGGCGGAGTCCAGGATCTCCTCGACGCCGACGGCGCTGAATCCCTTCTCGGTCAGAATCGCAACGCCCGTCCGCAACAGACGCGCGCGCGGCGCGTTCGGCTGCGACTGGTCCCTGGGAGGACGACCCCGTCGGCGCGGCTCTGAAACCGAGGCTGCTCTGTTCATCAGGATTTATTAGACCGATCGTCTTGCCAAATCAACCCTCTCCCTTCCAAGGCTCAGATCTCTCGCGGACCGCATGCGTCACCGGCTCCAGATTCGAGACATCTTGCCGTTAGACTCCCCGCGTCAAACGTGGACAATACCTGGGCACGTCACGTGCGCAGTGCACACCAAGATGCGCCAGGGGAAACGAAAATGCCGGCTGCCTTCCCGTCGTCCGAACCCACCATTCCGACCGCTCCCTTGACTGCCGAGATGCGCGATGCGTTGCGCGCGATCGTGGGTGAAAAGGGCCTCATCGAAGATGAGCACGGCAAGCAACCGTTCGTGACGGATTGGCGGGGATTGCTGGTTGGCGGTGCCGGCGCCGTCGTCCGTCCTGGCAGCACCGCGGAAGTTTCGAAAGTGGTCCGGCTTTGCCATGAGCACGGCGTCGCCATCGTGCCGCAGGGCGGCAACACCGGCCTGATGGGTGGGGCGACGCCCTGGCCTGCACACACCGGCATCGTGTTGTCGCTCGGCCGCATGAACCGCGTGCTGGACGTCGATCCCGTCGGCTACGCGATGACGGTCGAGGCCGGCTGCGTGCTGCAGACGCTTCAGGAGACGGCAAGCCTCCACGACAGGTTCCTGCCGCTCAGCCTCGGCGCCCAGGGCTCGTGCATGATCGGCGGCAATCTGTCGACCAACGCCGGCGGCGTGCAGGTGCTGCGCTATGGCAATGCCCGCAATCTCGTGCTGGGGCTCGAGGTCGTGCTGGCGAACGGCAAGGTCTGGGATGGATTGCGCGCGCTCAAGAAGGACAACACCGGCTATGACCTCAAGCACCTCTTCATGGGCGCCGAAGGCACGCTGGGCATCATCACCAAGGCCGTGCTCAAGCTGTGGCCGGCGCCGAAGGACGTCTCTACGTCGTGGCTGGCGATCCGCGATCCACGCGCGGCCCTGGAGATCCTGTCGGAAGCGCACGCGGCATCCGGAGACAATGTCGGCTCTTGCGAGCTGATGAGCCGCGCCGCCGTTGACATGGTGCTGCGCCATATTCCCGGCACCCAGGATCCTCTCAAGGCCGACACGCCATGGTATCTGCTGCTGGAATGGTCGTCCTCGCGGGCGCGCCAGGACGGCGCGGAGGGCATATCCGAGAAGATGGAGCAGTTTCTCGCCGATCAACTCGAGGCCGGCCGCGTGCTCGATGCGGTGATCGCCCACACGGTCAGTCAATCGCGCAACATGTGGCGCATCCGCGAAAGTGTCGCCGAGGCCTCCCGGGCCGAAGGTCCGGGGCTCAGCTTCGATGTGTCGGTGGCCATCTCCAGGATTCCGGAGTTCATCGCCAAGGGCAGCAAGGCCGTGCTCGACATTCTCCCGAGCATCAGGCCCTATCCTTTGGGGCACATCGGTGATGGCAATCTGCATTTTTCGTTCATGGGGCCGACCGGCATGGATCAGCAGACGCTGATCCAATACAAGGGCGCCATCACGCGGGCCGTAAACGATCTCGTCACCTCGATGGGCGGCTCGATCTCGGCAGAGCACGGCATCGGCATCGACAAGCTCGACGAGCTCAGCCATTACCGCTCGAAGACCGAGCTCGACATCATGCGGACCATCAAGCGCGCGCTCGATCCGCAGAACATCATGAATCCCGGCAAGGTGCTGCGGCTGTGACCGACGCTGCCCCCCGCCCCAACGATTGGTCGAGCGTGGGCAGGTCGCAACGATGTTGCGACCCGACCGCGATCTTGTCGAGCGTGGTGTCCTCGGTCCTCAAGCCGCCGAACCGCCGCGCGGATTGACGATCGCATACCCTCGCAATGAACGTGCGTGGATTCGCGTGGTGTGTCCGCCCGAGTTGGCGTCATAGGCCATCCAGACATCGCCTCCGAGGTGCTGCTCCAGAACGAAAACGTGTCCTCGTCGCGCAGCAACCATTCCCGGTGCCGGTGATGTCCGCGGAAAGCGCAACCAATTGGCCGCAAGATTCAATTCCGGCACGATACGACCGAACACGCGCAGAGCCGCGCCGCAGCCGCAGAAGGACGAAGGGCAACCTGCCGGACGACCACCGACGACGCGAGCCCCGGAAACACCGGAGACGGTCGCCGGCGTGGCGGCGCCCCCAGCGTCAGTCACTGTCAGCTGCGTCGAGCGGTACGCTTGTAGTGACGACCTGGAATTCAGTGAGAATCTGGAAGTAAGTGAAGACTTGAAGGTCCGCTCGCGTTGCATCTGCGAATACGAGAAGTCGCAGGGCATGGTGACATTGCATTCGGAAGCATGATGAATGCGATAAGGCCGTGCTTCAGAAGCGACAGAACTTAAGACAACGAAGAGATACGCAGAAATTACTAGCCTGTACATTGCAGGACTCCAAAATAGAGTGGTCCTGCCCCAGGCAACGAGAAACCAATAACAGTTTGGCTGAAATGGGCCTAAAGAGCGGCTGAAAATGGCTGCATCTGCGCGACGCTGTCTGCAATCATCATAGCCTACAAATAGCGACCGAAATGATTAACTCGCAGAGAACGAATGAACGCTCGGCGCGTCCAACGCACCGCATGCAATCAAGTCCGGTTCGTATTCGTCGTGGATTCTGCAGCAAGCTCTCCTCGTCGCTGCGCTGCCCTGATCGGCACAACGCCGCTATTCACTGCATCATCGCGGCTGCGATCTTCTCCGCCGACATCAACACGGGAAAGTTGGTGTTGGCGCATGGCACCACCGGAAAGATCGAGGCGTCGACGACGCGCAGGCCCTGGATGCCTTTGACGCGGCCCTGGTTGTCGACCACCGCCATCGGATCGTCGGCGCGGCCCATGCGGCATGAGCAGGAGGCGTGCCAGACGCCGATGGTCGCCTTGCGCACGAAGGCTTCCAGCGCCTCGTCGTCGTTCATCACCTGATCGAAGGTAAAACCTTCGACCACGAAATTGTCGATCATGTAGTGACGCAGCGCCGCCGGTCCGTCCATCAGCGTCGCGGCGATCTTGGTGAGAATCCTGTTCTTGGTGTTGACCACGCCGATCTTGCGGACCTTGTCCGTATAGGCAGCCGGGAACGGCTTGTCCGTCACCGCCCTCACCACGTCGCTCATCTGCACCGCCGCCATCTTGCGGAAGCCGCTCATCAGGCGATCGAGATCGCGCCGGTCGGACAAGAGATTGAACTCGACGATCGGCTCTGCCGAGGGATCGCGCGAGGCCAGCTTGACCTGTCCCGTCTCGGAATAGGTCTTGTTGACGAAGGTCAGCAGCGAGCCGATCTGCTCGCCGACCGCATGCCAGGCCGACTTGGAGAGCAGGACGACGAACATGTCGCCCTTCGGCACGCCTGCGAGATCGGAGGAATAGCGCAGGCCCAGCTGCATGTGGCGCCTGGTGTGCTCGTTCATGCGCGCGCCGCGGCGGACAAAGGACGACAGCGAGATCGAGGGATGATCCATCAGGCGCTGGCCGACGCCCGGCAGTCCCATCAGCACGGGAATGCCGAGATCCTTGAGGTGGCCGACCGGCCCGATCCCGGCGCGCAACAGATGCGCCGGCGAATGGATGGCGCCGCTGGAGAGGATGATCTCGCGTCCACGGAATTCCTGCTCGCGTCCATCAACCATCGCCTTCACGCCGACGCATCGCGTGCCTTCGAACAGCAGCTCGCGGACTTGCGTGTTGGTGGAGATGGTGAGATTGGCGCGCTGGCGGGTATCGCGATCGAGATAGCCCATGGCGGCGGAGACGCGTTGCTCTGCCTGGTTCGAATGCGTCACCGGGAAGAAGCCGTCGACGAACTCGCCGTTCTGGTCCGGCAGGAATCGGTGGCCGGCCTGCTGGAAGGCCTCGGCGAAGGCCTGCGAATGCCGCGTCCAGTGCTCCCTGGGGATGCGGCGGACCGGGATCCGGCCATCCTTGCCATGGTACGGTCCGTCGAAATCGAGATCGCGCTCGACCTTCTTGAAGAAGGGCAGCACGTCGTTCCACGTCCACCCTTCGGCGCCGCGCGCGTCCCATTCGTCGTAATCGGTGGGAGCGCCGCGGTTGGCCATCTGGCCGTTGATCGACGAGCCGCCACCGAGCACGCGCGCCTGCTCGTATTTGCGCAAGGGAGGCCGGCCCACGTGCGGGTTGTTGTGGCTGACGACCTGCGTCGTGACCTTGAGCTCGGTCCAGTGGAAGCGCGGATCGAAATAGGCCGTGCCCGGATAGCTGTCCCTGATCTCGGCCGGCTCGTTACCGGGAGGGGTATCCTGGCCGGCTTCGCACAGCAGGACCTTGTTGGCACTCTTCGCGGAGAGCCGGTGGGCCAGCACGGACCCCGCCGAGCCGCCGCCCACGATAATGAAGTCATACACGATTGGCGCGTCCTCTTGTTCTTGTTCGGGGAACGTAGCGCGTAATTGTTTTGAGGTCACGCATGCGGCCGCGACAAGATTGCCGCGCGGCAGCGATGGCCAATATCAAGGCCTGATCGAAAAATTCTCCGGCGGCCCCGCTTTTCGCAGCGGCTCGGCCAGCCTTGCGAACTCGCACAGCAGCGACCTTGTCTTCCGGGGATCGATGATCTCCTCGACCCAGAATTTTTCGGCCGAGCGGAACGGCGAGCGCAGCTTGTTGAGACGCGCCTCGATCTCCTTGAGCTTCTCCGCCTTGTCCTCGGCCGCATCGATGTCGGCGCGGTAGGCGGCCTCGATGCCGCCTTCGAGCGGCAGCGAGCCCCAATAGGCCGACGGCCAGGCGTAGCGGATCGAGAAGCGATCGGCCGGCTGGTGCACGACACCCGCAACACCAAACGCGTTGCGCAAGATCACGGTGCACCAGGGCACGGTGGTCTGGTTCACCGCGGCCATGGCGCGAACGCCGTGGCGGATGGTCGCCGCCTTCTCGGCATCGAGGCCGATCATGAAGCCCGGGCAGTCCATGAGATAGACGACCGGCAGATGAAAAGTTTCGGCGAAGTCGACCCAGCGCACCACCTTCTGGCAGGCATCCGCCGTCCAGGAGCCGCCATAATGAAAGCTGTCGCTGGCGAGCAGCAGCACCGCCCTGCCCTCGAGTCGCGCGAGACCGACGATGATGGGCTTGCCGAAATTCTTGCCGACCTCGAAGAACGAGCCCTTGTCGACGACGGACTCGATAATGGGCCGCATCTTGTAGACCTGCTTGCGGTTACGCGGCACCGCGTTCATCAGCGCCTCTTCGCTGCGCTCGGGGTTGTCGGTGCAGGGCAAGGTCGGCGATAGCTCATAGACCGACGACGGCAGATAAGAGAGGAAACGCCGCGCGCAGGCGAACGCCTCTTCTTCCGTGTCGACGGCATGATCGACAGCGCCGGCGCGGGTCTGGATGTCGGCACCGCCGAGCTCCTCCTTCGACAGGTCCTGCCCCAGCGCCTTCACTACCGGCGGCCCCGCGACGAACATCGCGGACTTCCTGGTCATGATCGAATAGTGGCTGGCGGCAAGCCGCGCGGCACCGAGGCCTGCGACCGAGCCGAGGCCGAGTGCGACCACGGGAACGCGCGACAGGTTCTCCGTCGTGAAGCGATACCAGCGTGTGCCGCCGATGCCTCCAGGCAGGTTCGCCGCGCCCTTGGTCTCGATGGTCTTGACCGAGCCGCCGCCGCCGGAGCCCTCGATGATGCGGACGATCGGCAGGCGGAAATCATGCGCCATCTCCTCCGCCATCAGCGGTTTTGCGGAAATGGACGCATCAGCCGAGCCGCCCCGTACCGTAAAGTCGTCGCCGACCACGACCACGGTGCGGCCGTCGACGCGCGCGCGGCCAAACACGCAGTTCGCCGGCGTCAATTTCTGCAGCTCGCCGCTGGTATCGTACTCACCGATGCCGGAGACGGCACCGATCTCGTGGAAGCTGCCTTTGTCGATCAGCTTGTCGATACGCTCCCGAACAGTCAGCCGGCCCTGGTCATGCTGTCGCTTGACCTTGTCAACGCCGCCCATCTCCCGCGCGAAGGCTTCGCGCCGGGCGAGCTCGTCGAGTTCCGGCTTCCAGTTCATTCACTCCCTCCGAATTGATCGGCTTGTTATTGTTGTGCACGGCCATTGCGACCGGTTTACGCGGGATGCGGTTGTTGAAGGCGTCGCCTTCCGCGCCCTCCATCAGGCTGCCGAGCGACCGGCCGAGCTCGAGCATCAGGGGTGCGACTTCGGCATGCAGCCGCTGCTCGTCATACATCGTGGACAGAAGGCCGATCGTGATGACGACGTAGGTCTGGTATTGCGGCGACCAGATCGGCACCGCGAGCCCGTTGATGTGCGGGCTCCACAAGCCACAGGCCACGACATAGCCGCGCTCACGCAACATCTGCCGATTGGCTTCAATGCGGGGTTTCAGGATCTTCGCAGCCTCGGGCGCTTCCCGTTCCACGTCCGCGATGAAGGCATCGCCGATCTCCGGCGCCAGCGCCGCGGTGTAGGCCGCGCCCGCGGCGGTCGAGGCCATCGAGATGCGGCTGCCGGTGCCCTCGTGCAGGCCGAGGGCGGTCGCCGAGCGCGCGAACTGGAGATAGACCAGATGGAAGCGATCGGGCACGACGAGGCCGACGGTGCCCGGCAGTTGCTCGGCGACTTCCTGAAGCCGTTGCCGGATCATGCTGCGCAACTGCGCGCCCTTCATCATCGAGGCGCTCATCGCCACCGCGCTCGGGCCGATGCGATATTTCTGATCGCGCGGCAGGTAGACCAGCTGGCCCATCCGCGTCAGCGTGTGCGTGAGCCGCGACACCGTCGAGCGCGGCAGGCCGCAGCGATTTGAAATCTCGAGATTGCCGAGCCTTGCCTCGTGGCCCTCGAAGCATCGCAACACGTCGAACGCGCGCGAGACCACCTGGATGACATCACTCTCACCGGCATCGCCAGCGAGCACACCTTGCCTACTCAACCGCTCGGATCGTCGTCCCATGTTCCCTACCGTTTGTTCCGCTGTGCGGAATTAAATTCCACTTGCAGACGACGCTACCTCAGGCATTTTGCGACGACAACAAAAAGGGATGGCATGCCAGAAATTAAGATCGTCACGGAGGTCGCCGGGCGCGTCTGCGCAACTCCCGTGCAAGTTGGAGGAACCATTACGGATGGCGATGAAATTGTAATCGTCGAAGCCATGAAGATGGAAATACCGGTGCTCTCGCCTGCAAGCGGCACGATCACATCGCTTCTGGTGAAACTCGACGACGTCGTTGCCGAGGGACAGGCGGTCGCGATTGTCGCGTGCTGACGGCGTTATCCGTCGCCTCCGCGGCAATCTGTCAGTCTCGTTCCCGCATGCGCGGTACGGCGTTGCCATCGCCTGATGCGGGTGACATGATCCGTCGCAAACAAAACTCTGTTTCAAACAAAGAACGAAAATCTTCGCGGCAAACGCGAAAGATCATTGGAGGGAAACATGCTTCGTGGGCTGCTCGTGCTCGCGCCTGCCTTGGTGGCGGGCATCTCTTTTGCGTCTACACGCTACTCGTTCGCCGAAGACATCAAGCTGCCGGCGACGTTGACGTTCACCGCCTATGACACCGGAACCGCCGGCTTCAACATCGCGGTCGGCGTCGGCAAGATGATGAAGGACAAATACGGCACCGATGTGCGCGTGCTGCCCGCAGGCAACGACGTTGCCCGTCTCGCGCCGCTGCGCGCCAAGCGCGCGGCATCTTCGGCGATGGGATCCGGCACCTACTTCGCGCAGGAAGGCATGTTCGAGTTCGGCGCGAAGGAATGGGGCCCGCAGCCGCTTCAGATCCTGCTCTCGAGCGTCGACTGCAATTGCGGATCGCTCGGCGTCGCCGCCGACACCGGTGTGAAGGAGCTGAAGGACCTCAAGGGCAAGCGTGTCGGCTTCGTGGTCGGCTCACCCGCGCTGAACCAGAACTCGCTCGCCGTGCTCGCCTTCGCCGGGCTGACGCAGAAGGACGTCAAGGCCGTCGAATTCGCAAGCTACGGCGCGATGTGGAAAGGCCTGATCAACAACGACGTCGATGCCGCTTTCGGCACCACCATCACCGGCCCCGCCAAGGAAGCCGAGACCTCGCCGCGCGGCCTGATCTGGCCGCCGCTGCCCGCCAAGGACAAGGAAGGCTGGGCGCGAATGCAGAAGGTTGGATCGTTCTTCTTCCCGCAGACTGCGACCTGCGGGGCCGGCATCTCGCCGGACAAGCCGGTCGAGCTCGGCAACTACCCATACCCGATCTTCGTCGCCTATGCCTCGCAGCCGGCAGACCAGGTCTATGCGATCACCAAGGCGATGATCACAAATTACGACGCCTACAAGGATTCGGCGCCCGGTGCAGGTGGCCTCGCGGCCGACCGCCAGACCAAGAACTGGGTGGTGCCGGTGCATCCCGGCTCGGTGAAGGCGCTGAAGGAAGCCGGGCAATGGAGCGATGCGCAGGAGGCGCACAACAACAAGCTGATCAAGCGGCAGGAGGTGCTGGCAGCCGCGTGGGCCGATTACGGCAAGTCCAACCCGCCGTCGGACGACAAGGCATTTCTCGACGGCTGGATGAAGGCCCGCGCAACAGCGCTTGCGAAAGCCGACATGCCGAACGGGTTCGAGGATTAGAGTGTGATGTTGTTGGGCTTGATGGCCGCCGCGCGAGAAGTGCGTCGACCTCTCCCGCAAGCGGGAGAGGTTGAGGAGCCCGCGGCTTGATCGATTCAACCAACGGCCATTCGCTTAGTTAGTTGCCAGCGCACGCGGGATCGCTTATGTCTTCTTCCACCTCCACTGCCCCGCAAGACGAGACCAAGCGGGTCGTGTTCGACGATCCCCATGGCGCGGCCGGCAACATGCAGGAGGCCGAAGTCACGCGCGTGCGCACCTTGCGCGGCGCCTGGCGCTGGACGCTGGTCGCAGCGACCGCGGCCACGATCCTGCTCTGCATCAACCAGCAATTTTCGCTGCGCTTCTTCATCGGCTACACCCAGCTCAACACGGAGTATTTCTATCTCCTGATCGCGTTGATGCTGCCCTTCACCTTCCTGATCTTTCCGGGCACCGAGCGCGCCCCGCTCGACCGGATTCCCTGGTACGACCTCGTCTTGTTCGCCGCGACTTTCGCCGCAGCGCTGCTGCTGATGTCGAACGTGCGCAAGGCGGCGGAGGCCGGCTGGGAGTTCGGCGGCGCGCCGAACAACGTGATCGCCGCGGGGCTCGTGATGTGGGCGATGCTGATGGAGGCGCTGCGCCGCACCGGCGGCTGGAGCCTGCTGTTGAGCGTGCTCCCCTTCACGGTCTACCCGCTGTTCGCCGAATCCAGCTGGCTCGGCCCGTTCCGCGGCACGCAATCGACGCTGGAGCAGGCGACCGCCTATCACGTGCTGTCGGGCGAGAGCCTGCTCGGCATTCCGATCCAGGCCTTCGCCGACACCGTGATCGGCTTCCTCGTGTTCGGCACCGCGCTGATGATGACCGGCGCCGGCAAATTCTTCATCAACCTCTCTTTCGCGATGTGCGGCACGTTCCGCGGCGGCGCGGCCAAGGTCTGCATCTTCGCGAGCGGCCTGCTCGGCATGATGTCAGGCTCGATCATCTCCAACGTGCTGACCGCCGGCACCATGACCATCCCCGTGATGAAGAAGAGCGGCTTTCGCGCCTCCTATGCCGGCGCGATCGAGGCCTGCGCCTCGACCGGCGCGGTGCTGGCGCCGCCGGTGATGGGTGCGACCGCCTTCGTGATCGCGCAGTTCCTCAATGTCAGCTACGCCGAGGTCGCGGTCGCCGCGATCATCCCGGCCGCGCTCTATTATGTCGGCCTGTTCATGCAGGTCGATTCCTACGCCGCGCGCCATGGGCTGAAGGGGATTCCGCGCGCCGAGCTGCCGCGGATCATGGATACGATCAAGGACGGCTGGTACTACGTCCTCGTCATCGCCCTGCTGATCGTGATGCTGCTCTACTTCAAGCGCGAAAGCCATGCGCCGTTCTACGCGACCGCGCTGCTGCTGGTGCTCAACCAGTTCTTCTCCAAGGACACGCGCTGGACCCTTGCGACGATCGGCAAATTCCTCGAGGTCAACGGCCGCACCTTCGTCGAGCTCGTCGGCATCCTCGCCGGCTGCGGTCTTCTGATCGGCGCGTTCTCGATGACCGGTGTGGTGTCGAGCCTTGCCAACGATCTCCTGCATATTGCCGGCGACAATCCCTTCCTGCTGCTCGGCATGTGCGCCCTCACCAGCCTGATCCTCGGCCTCGGGCTGACGACGACGGCCTGCTACATCTTCCTCGCCATCCTGGTCGCGCCCGCGCTGGAGAAGCTCGGGCTGAACAAGATGGCCGTGCACATGTTCATCTTCTATTGGGGCATGCTGTCGTCGATCACCCCGCCGGTCGCGATCGCCTCCTTCGCGGCCGCAGGCATTGCCGGCTCGCCGGCGATGAAGACGGGCTGGGAATCGATGTGGGTCGGCAGCATCATCTATTTCATCCCGTTCTTCTTCGTGCTCAATCCGGCGCTGGTGCTGCAAGGGCCGAGCCCGTATCTCGCCGGTCTCGGCCTGATGGGACTTGCCGCGTTCGGCACGCTGTTCATCTGCGGCGGCATCCAGGGCTACCAGCCCTTCGTCGGCGACCTCCGCCGCGCAGGCGGGCTGGAATGGCCGATCCGCGTGCTGCTGGTGATCGGCGGCTTCGTGGTGGCGACACCGGGTGGCGGGATCATGCCGCTGTCGCAGATGCAGGTGACGCTGCTGGGCCTTGCGATCCTCGCGCCCACGGTTCTGCTCGCCCTGCTGCTGGTCCGGCGCCAGGCCGTGGTTCCGAACGGGTTGCGCGTGCCCTGATTGCGTTGCACAAGAGAGGCGATGACCCCGCTCTCGCCTCTCACCGCCGCCTGGACCCGCTCGAAGCCGCCCTTGCTGCGGTTTCTGGATAATTGCCTCAACGAATTCTCCGCCGAAACGTCAGGCAGCGTCGCAGACTACATCCCCGAACTGAGCAAGGCTGATCCTGCCTATTTTGGCATCAGCCTCGCGACACTGGATGGCCACGTCTACGAAGTCGGCGACTCCAGGGTGCCCTTCACCATCCAGTCGATGTCAAAGCCGTTCGTGTTCGCGCTGGCGCTGGACCTTCTGGGCGCAGGCCGGGTCGAGAGCGCGATCGGCGTCGAACCATCAGGCGATCCCTTCAACTCGATCCGGCTCAATTCCGAGAACCACCCGTTCAACCCGATGGTCAATGCCGGCGCGATCGCCTGCACCGGGCTGATTTACGACAGCAAGGGCGCAGATGCCTTCGAGCAGATTCGCCTCGCGCTGAGCCGCTTCGCAGGCCGCGATCTCGCCGTGGACGAGGCCGTCTACGGCTCGGAGAGCCAGACCGGCGACCGCAACCGCGCGATCGGTTATCTGCTCAAGACCAACGCCGTGATCTCCGACAATGTCGCAGGCGTCCTCGACGTCTATTTCCGGCAATGCGCCGTGCTGGTCACCGCGCGCGACATCGCGGTGATGGCGGCGACCCTCGCCAACCGCGGCGTCAATCCCGTCACGGGCGAGCAGGTGCTGACGCCTTACGCGATCTCGCGCACGCTGTCGGTGATGACGTCCTCGGGCATGTACGACTATGCCGGCGAATGGATCTACCGGATCGGCATTCCCGCCAAGAGCGGCGTCGGCGGCGGCATCCTTGCCGCCCTCCCCGCCCGCCTCGGGCTCGGCAGCTATTCGCCGAAGCTCGACAAGCACGGCAACAGCGTGCGCGGCATCAAGGTCTGCGAGGCGCTGTCTTCGCATTACGACCTGCACATGCTCAACCGCAGCGACGACGCCCGCAACGCCGTCATCGCCGACTACGACATCGGCAAGAGCCCGTCACGCCGCGTGCGCCGGCCGCAGGAGCGGGAGATTCTCGCCGCGCATGAGCAAGAGGTGCGGATCATCGAGCTGGTCGGCACGCTGTCGCTGTCCGCGGTCGACTACGTCTCCCGGCGGCTCGCGGGGCGGCCCCGTCCGCAATTCGTGATCTTCGATCTGCACCGCGTCACCTCCACCACGCGCGCCGGGGCGCGGCTCGTCGCCGAAGCGTTCGAGCAGCTCGCGGCGCTGAACGTGACCGTCGTGCTGTCCGGCGTCAGGCGCGCATCGAAGGAGTGGGACACGTTGCGGGAATGGACGGCCGAGCTGAAGAATGTTCGCGACTTCTACCTGCTCGACACCGCGATCGAATGGGCCGAAGACCAGATCGTCTACCGCTACGGCGGCTCGATCGACTTCCACGAGACCACCGAGCTTGCCGAGCAGCCGCTGCTCGAGGGCCTCGGCGAGGACGAGCTGGCGGATCTCGCCTCGATCTGCACCATCCGCACCTATCAATCCGGCGCGAAGATTCTCACCACGGGCGATCGCGCCGATTCCCTGTTCTTCCTGCGCAGCGGCGCCGTGCACGTCACGCTGCCTGACGGCGTGCGGCTCGCGACGCTGACCGCGGGCATGGCGTTCGGCGAGATGGCGCTGCTCGAGTCCACGCGCTCGGCCGACGTCTTCGCCGACATGGCGGCGACCGCCTATGAGGCTCCGCTGCAGGAATTCGAACGCTTCCGCCAGCAGCACCCGCACGCCAGCGAGCGCATCATGCGCAACCTCGCCCAGCTGCTCGCCGACCGCCTGATCGTGGCGAACGCGAAGGTGGATATTTTGACATCGACGTGAGCGGCGGCGTTCTTCGCCTCTCCCGTAGGGAGGGCGCTCGCGGATCGTATCCGGTCTACCGGCTGGCCGCCTCGCCCAGCCGCCGCTTGATCTTCGCCGCACTCTTTTCGAGTAGCTCGGACGGTTTCTGGCCGGTCGTCGCGCAGAGGCAGGCCCAGTAATAGATGACGTCGCCGAGCTCATCGACGAGGCCAGCCTTGTCGAGCCAGTCATCGCGCAACAGCTTCTTGATGTGCTCGGCCACCTCGCCGGCCTCGCCCGCGAGGCCGAGACCGAGATAGGACAGCCGCTCGTTGGACGGATGTTCATCGACTTTCGCAACGCTCGCGGCCCAGGCCGCATATTCATCGATCGTCATTGGCATCCCTCGCCGCGGTGCTTCGATCAGCCCACCACTTCGGTAACGGGCTGGAGATCGATCTCGAACGTCTCCAGGAATTTTGACGTCATGATGTAGAAGCCGACCGAGAGCTGCAGTTCGACCAGCGCAGCCGGCGTCAGCTTCGCTGCGATCGCCTTGAAGGTCGCATCTGTCGGCTTCTTGAGCTTCACGATCTCGTCGGTGAAGGCGAGCGCGGCGCGCTGCACCTCGTTGAAGCACGTTGCCGCCTGCCAGTTTTCGAGCGCCTCGTTCTGCGGGTCGGTGACGCCGACATTCTTGCCGATCCGCTTGTGCGCGACGATCTCGTACGGGGCCTCGCACAAGATCCCGGTGCGGGTGATCGCAAGCTCGCGCACGACCGGATCGAGCTCGCCCTTGTGACGGATGGCGCCCCCCAAGCGGCAGTACTGCTCGAAATAGCTTGGCGAGTGCGCCATCATGCGGAAGATGTTGGCGTTGCGGTTCTTGTCGAGAATTTCGCGGGTGCGGTCGGATGCCTTGGACGGGTCGCTGTAGTTGATGCGGGCCATGATTTTCCTGAAGTTTTCCCTGACTTTTTGATGCTTTTTGTCGTCGTCGGCGCAAGTTCCCGAAGACTCTATTCGCGCGAGGACGCAGGAGCAACATTATCGAGTCAAATTGCCGCCGCATTGCTGATCGACCCTGACACAGTCGATATTCGCCGCGTGGGGACAAATCACGGTGAGTACTCGCAAATGGGGTGTTCCGAGTAAAACAATTGGCCATTGGGTGCGCTAGCCGCACAACGATGAGTCACGCCCAAGTCTAGGGAGAAAAAGGCATGAAGGAAGCCACCAAGGGGGCGGCCTCGGGAGCGCTCGCGCATATGCTGGCGGTGACGGCGATGCTCGTCATCGCCAGCATCTTGTTCTACGGGCGTTAGTTGGAGTTCTAGAGTTTTCGTCATTCCGGGGTGGCCCTCGCACAGGCCAAGCCCAGAATACCCGTTCCAGGCTCGGTCCCATGACCGCCCCCGAATGACGAATCCCGTTACGTGTCCTTCGTGAAGAACGGCACGAGCTTCCCGGCAAACGGCTTGAAGCTTACGACGACCGAATCGCCGATGGCGAGTCCGTTGTCGCCATGCGCCATCATGCGAAATCCCTCGGCGCAATCGACCAGCAGGATGTTGTAGGGCACGTGTGCGCGCGTCTCGGGCGTGGCGGCGCGACAGACCAGCGAGGTGGCGTAGACCCTGCCTTTGCCGCTGGAGCGCTGCTCGCGCGGATCCGATTCGCCACAAGCCGCGCAGAAGGCGCGGTGGAAATACTGCACGTGCCCGCATGAGTTGCAGGTCTGGTAGGTGATGGCCGCTTCGCCCTTGGTCCAGTCCGCCAGACGCCCGCTCATCGCACCCGCTCCAGGAACATGCTCACATGCGACGACAGCACACCGCCGTCGCCGTGCAGCAACGCGATCGAGGCGTCGCGCACCTGGCGGCTAGCCGCCCGCCCCGTCATCTGCAAATGCGCCTCGACCAGATGCGCCATCGCGCCGCCGACGCCGCAATGGCCATAGCTGAGCAGGCCGCCATGGGTGTTGAGCGGCATCGCGCCGTCGCGGCTGAAATGGCCCGATCGCACGCGGCTTGCGGCCTCACCGCGGCCGGCAAGGCCGAGGTCTTCCAGCAGCATCGCGAGCGTGATGGTAAAACTGTCGTAGATTGCGGCGTAGCGCACGTCGGAGATCGCAAGGCCCGTGGCCTTCTTGGCGCGGGCGATGGAGATCTCGGCGCCGAGCTCACTGAGCGCGGGCGCGGCCGTGACATGCTGATGGGTATGCGCTTGCGCGCAGCCGCGGATTCGCACGCCCGCCTCTCCGGTCCGCTCGCGGCTGACGATGAAGGCCGCACCGCCGTCGGACACTGGGCAGCAGTCGAGCAGCTTGAGCGGCATCGCCACCGGCTTCGAGGCCATGACATCGGCAACAGTGATCGGGTCGTGGAATTGCGCGCCGGGATGGGTGCAGGCGTGCGCGCGCATCAGCACGGCGAATTCGGCGAGATCCTCTTCCGTCACGCCATATTCGTGCATGTACCTGTTGGCGACGAGGCCGTAATAGGCGGGGATCGTCGGCCCCAGCGGCACCTCGTAGTCGGGATGGCCGACCTGCGCCAGCGCCTGGATCGAGGCATCACGGCTCTGCCCGGTGAGGCGGTTCTCGCCGGCGACGACGAGCACATTGCGCGCGACGCCCGAGGTGACGAGGTGATGCGCCAGCATCGTCATCGCCAGCCCCGTGGCGCCGCCGACCTGCACGGCGTGAGCATAACTCGGGCGGATTCCAAAGTGCTCTGCGAACACGGTCGCCAGCATGATGTGCGGCGAGACGGTGGAATAGCCGCAAAGAATGCCGTCGATGTCCGAGCGCTTCAGCCCGGCATCGTCGAGCGCGGCTTGCGCCGCCTGGCTCATCAGGTCGAGCGAGGACGAGCCTTCATGCTTGCCGAAAGGCGTGAGGCCGACGCCGGTGATGAAGCTCATGGTGCCTCTCCCTACTCCGGCGGCGAGCGCGTGACGCCGTCGCGCACCATGGCGGCGATCTCGTCGGCGGAGTATCCGATCGCGCGAAGAATCTCTGCGCCGTGCTCGTTGAGACGCGGTGCCAGCTGCACCGGCTCGGCCTCCGTCTCGGACCAGGTCGCCGTCACCTTCATGCTGCGGATCGGACCCTCGGTCGGATGGTCCACGACCGGGAAGAAATTCGTCGCCTCCAGATGCTCGTCGTGCAGGATCGAGGCGAGGTCGTGCATCGGCATGACCGGGACGTCGGCCTTGGTGAGCAGGTCGATCCATTCGGCGGTGGGGCGCGTCTCGAAGATGCGCGCGAGCTCGGCATAGACGACGTCGATATTGGCGGCGCGCCCCGCGAAAGTCGCAAATCTGGGATCGGCGCGCAAATCATCGCGCGCCGTCGCCATGAAGAAGTTTTCCCACTGCTTGTCGTTGTAGACGATGACGCTGAGATAGCCGTCCGAGGTCTTATAGGGCCTGCGGTCGCGCGAGAGGTGGCGGGCATAGCCGCCCTTGTCGAGCGGCGGCTCATAGGTGAGCCCGCCCATGTGATCGCCCATGACGAAGCCGGCCATGGTCTCGAACATCGGGATGTCGACCCGCTGGCCGCGGCCGGTGCGGTCGCGGTGCACGAGGCTGGCGCAGATCGCGCCGACGGCGGTGAGGCCAACGATGCGGTCGACCAGCGCGTTCGGCACGTAGCGCGGCACACCGTCGCCGGTCTGCGCCATCAGCGCCGGCAGCGCGGTGGCGCCCTGGATCAGATCGTCATAGGCGGGCTTTGCGGCATACGGGCCATCCTGGCCAAAGCCGAACACGCCGGCATAGACGAGGCGCGGATTGATTTTCGAGACGACGTCGTAGCCGAGCTGAAGCCGCGCCATCGCCTGCGGGCGGACGTTGTAAACCAATACGTCGGCGTCCTTCAGAAGCCGCAGCACGGCCTCGCGGCCGGCGGGCTTCTTGAGATCGAGGCAGATCGAGCGCTTGCTGCGGTTGGTGTTGAGAAACACCGGCCCCATGCCGGCGTGGCGCATCGGGCCGATCAGGCGGGTGACGTCACCGTCCAGCGATTCCACCTTGATGACGTCGGCGCCGTAATCGCCGAGCATCTGGGTCGCATAAGGCCCCATCAGCACGGTGGTCATGTCGATGACCTTGATGCCCTTCAGCGGCCCCATCATTCGCTCCCGATTGCGCGGGGGCCAAGGCGCGGCCCCGCGATTTCGGTCCAGCTAAAGGCAGCGGGGCCGCGCGCACAAGGGCGGCCGGCGTATGGCCGCATGCGCCGCGCGGTGATACCGGCCGCTATTTCTTCTGGCGGGATTCGCGGATCTTGAGGAGCCGGTCGAGCTCTTCGTTCTGCTGGCTGATCCGGTCGGCGATGCGCGACTCGTTCTGCTCGCCTGAGGCGGCCGCGGCCTGCTCGATGAGCTGCCTTATATTGTCCTCGAGGATCGCAATCCGACCGTTGAGTGCGTCCATCGACAGCGAGTCTTCGTAGTCAGTGCTCATGATGCTTTTCCGCCAATCAATCAGGAGCCATAGGGTGGGCCAAGCGAAGCGGGCCCACCATGATCTAACGCAAGGAAGATGGTGGGCACGGCGCCTTCGCGCCTTTGCCCACCATACGAGAGCCTACTTCAGCGGCTCCAGCACCGAGACGTAATTGGCGACAGCAGCGCCGCCCATGTTGAAGATGCCGCCGAGCTTGGCGTTCTTGAGCTGCATGCCCTCGGGCGCCTGGCCTGCGAGCTGCATAGCGGTCATCACGTGCATGGAGACGCCGGTGGCGCCGATCGGATGGCCCTTGGCCTTCAGGCCGCCGGACGGATTGACCGGCAGCTTGCCGTCCTTGAGCGTCCACCCTTCCTTGATGGCGCGGGCGCCCTGGCCCCTCGGCGTCAGGCCCATCGCTTCGTATTCGATCAGCTCGGCCACCGTGAAGCAGTCATGGGTCTCGACGAAGGAGAGATCGGACAGCGTCACCCCGGCCTTTTCCAGCGCGCGCTGCCAGGCAACGGTGCAGCCCTCGAACTGGAGGATGTCGCGCTTGGACATCGGCAGGAAGTCCTGGGCGTGCGCGGTGGCGCGGAAGCCGATCGACTTGGTCATGCCCTTGGCGGTCTCGGCGTCGGCCAGCACCAGCGCGGCGGCGCCGTCGGAGACCAGCGAGCAATCGGTGCGCTTCAGGGGGCCGGCGACGTAGGGGTTCTTCTCGCTCTCGGCGCGGCAGAAGTCGAAACCGAAATCCTTACGCATCTGGGCGAAGGGATTGGCGACGCCGTTCTTGTGGTTCTTGGCCGCGATCAGCGCCAGAGCGTCGGACTGGTCGCCGTATTTCTGGAAATACGAGCTGGCGATCTTGCCGAACACACCGGCGAAGCCGCCGACGGTGTCGCCGTCCTCGGGCAGGTAGGACGCCTTCAGCAGGTTCTTGCCGATCTCGGCGCCCGGGGTACGCGTCATCTGCTCGACGCCGACGACCAGGACGATCTTGGCGGCGCCTGCGGCGATCGCGCGCAGGCCCTGGTGCACGGCGGCAGAACCGGTGGCGCAGGCGTTCTCGACCCGGGTGGCCGGCTTGAAGCGCAGCTTCGGGTCGGCCTGGAGCACCAGCGAGGCGGTAAAATCCTGCGCCGAGAAGCCGGCGTTGAAATGGCCGAGCACGATCTCGTCGACATCGCCGGCCGAAATCCCGGCATCGGCCACCGCCTCATTGGCGACGCGGGTGACGAGGCTTTCGACGGTTTCGGTGTCGAACTTGCCGAACGGCGTATGCGCCCATCCGACGATGCTGGCGGTCATGGTCATGTCTCCCTGGGGTCTCTTCCTGAGCTAAGTCTTAGCGCAGGGATGGCAAGACTTCACGCGGGTTTCAGGGCCTTGAGGGTGCGCTGGCAGATGGCAGTTATGCCGGCCCAGTTCCCGGCCCTGATCTCGGCCGTCGGGCACAGCCAGGAACCGCCGACCGCGACCACATTGGGCTCGGCGAGCCAGCTCGCCGCGTTGGCCTCACCGATGCCGCCGGTCGGGCAGAACCGCACGTTCGGGAACGGACCGCCGAGCGAACGCAGGCCCTTGATGCCGCCGGCCTGTTCGGCCGGGAAGAATTTTGCGACGTCGAGGCCGTGCGACAGCGCCAGCATCAGCTCGGACGCCGTGGCGATGCCCGGCGCGAACGGCAGGGAGCTGTGGGCGGCGGCCTTGAGGAGATCGGGGGTCAGGCCGGGGCTGATGCCGAAGGCGACGCCGAGCTTCTCGACACGGGTGAAGTCGGCCGGATTGAGGATCGTGCCGATGCCGACGACCGCCTCCGGGACTTCGGCCATCATCGCCCTCGCCGCCTCGATCGCAACCGGGGTGCGCATGGTCACCTCCAGCGTGCGGACGCCGCCGGCAACCAGCGCGCGCGCCAGCGGCACGGCATCCTGGATACGCTCGATGGTGAGGACGGGAATGACGGTCGCCGCCTTGAACAGCGCGGCGAGGTGGTTCTGTTGGGCAGTCGTGGTCATAGGGTCTCGATCTTTACTTGGTCGCCTGGCGAGAGGTCGCCGGCCGGTGTCGTTTCATCGGCGGCATGGCATAACCCGGAATAATGGCGCCGGAATAGCAGATCACGAGGCTGGCGAGGCGATGCCCGGCCTGGGCGGCCTCGACCGGATCGGAACCGGCGAGCCGGGCCGCGATATAGGCCGCGGCAAAGCTGTCGCCGGCCGCCGTGGTGTCGACGACGGGCTTGGTCATCGGTTCGGCCCGGACCTCATGGGTAGCCCCGGGGAAACGCAGCAGGCTGACGGGCTCGGCGAGCCGGAACACCAGCTCGGGCGTCGGGATGCGCGCCATCAGCTGGTCGTTGCTCTCCCCGGGATAGAGCGCGAGCAGATCCTCGGTGGAGGTCAGCACGATGTCGGCGGCGGCGAAAGCAGCCGCAAACACCTCGCGCGCGACATCGCGGTCCGGCCATCCCCGCGCGCGAAAATTGGTGTCGAACACGAAGCGGGTGCCGAGCAGGCGCGCACGATTGATCGCCGCGAACAGCCGCTCGCGCCCGGGCGCATCGTAGATCGAGAGCGTGATCGCGGAGAGATAGACGATGTCGTAGCTCATCAGCGAGTTGAGCAGCTCATCGGTCTCCGGCAGATTCATCAGCTGGCGCGCCGCCGCGCTGTCGCGCCAGTGGAAGAACTGGCGCTCGCCCTTCGCATCCAGCTGGATCATGTAGAGGCCAGGCAGCTTGCCGGCCAACCGCACGACGCGCCTTGTGCCGACGTTCTCCGCGTTCCAGGCCGCGATCATCTCGTCGCTGAGGCCGTCATCGCCGAGCGCGGTGAGATAATCGACCTTGACCTCGAGCCGCGCCAGATAGACCGCGGTGTTGAGGGTGTCACCGCCGAAGCCGCGCGAATATAGCCCGCCGCCCTGCCCTTGCCCGGCAGACGCGTTTCCTTGCGCCTGCCTGAGCTCAACCATGCATTCGCCGATGCAAGCAACGCTCGCCATCACCAGGGCCCGCTCAGTCAGAGATCATGCGACGAAGTTGCCGCCTAGCTCGTCTTCGATGTGAATGCGGATGATGTCGTCGAAGGTCTCCTCGGCGGTGGTGAAGCCGAGCTCGAGCGACCGCTTCGCATTGAAATTGCGCGGCCAGCCGCCGACGATGCCGACGATGAAGGGATCAGGCTCGCGTTTGATACGCGCCGCGACCTTTTCGCCCGCAACCCGCTTCAAGGCGGCGATCTGCTCGCCGACCGTTGCCGAAAGTCCCGGCATGGTCAGGTTGCGGCGCGGTCCGACCTTTTCAAGGTCCATGGTGCCGGCATGGAGCAGGAAGCCGACGGCCGAGCGCGGCGTGGCGTGCCAGTGTCGGACGTCCTCGGACACCGGGAGGATCACGTCCTTGCCGGCCAGCGGCTCGCGCAGGATACTGGAGAAGAAGCCCGATGCCGCCTTGTTGGGCAGGCCGGGCCGGATGCAGATGGTCGGCAGGCGGATGCCGATGCCGTCGAGGAAGCCGCGGCGCGAATAGTCGGCGAGCAAGAGTTCGCCGATCGCCTTCTGGGTGCCGTAGCTGAGCAGCGGGGTGTGGAAGAACTCGTCGCCGATCGCATCCGGGAACGGCGCGCCGAACACCGCGATCGAGGACGTGAAGACCACGCGGGGCTTGTAGCCGCCGCCGACGAGCCTGACAGCGTCGAGCAGCATCCGCGTGCCGTCGAGATTGATGCGGTAACCCTTGTCGAAATCGAGCTCGGCTTCGCCGGAGACGATCGCGGCGAGATGGAAGATCACGTCCGGGCGGCCGGCGATCAGCTTTTCGGCCGCGCCCGGCACGGCGAAATCGCCCGACACGGTCTCGACGGGGAAACCAGCCTTCTCCGGCTTCTTCGGCTCGACCACGTCATGCATGGTCAGCTTGGTGATGTCGCTCTTGCCGAGCCGGCCGTCACGCAACAGCCGTTCGCACAATTTGCGGCCGACCATGCCGGCGGCGCCGAGAACCAGAATGTGCAAGAGCTTAACTCCTTCTTATTGGCCGGAGCGCGCAGCCTCGGGCGCGCTCCCGTGGCAGCCCCCGCGACTATTCCTTCACGGCGCCGGTCATCGCGGACACATAATGCTCCACGAAGAAGGCGTAAAGGATGACGAGCGGCAGCGAGCCGGCCAAGGCTCCGGCCATCAGCGAACCCCAGCGGTAGATGTCACCGTCCACGAACTCGTTGACGATCGCGACCGGCACCGTCTTGTTGCTGGTCGACTGCAGGAAGGTCAACGCGTAGATGAACTCGTTCCAGCACAGCGTGAAGCAGAAGATGAAGGCCGAGATCAGGCCGGGGATTGCGAGCGGCAGAACGATCTTGACCAGGATCTGCCAGCGGCTCGCCCCGTCGATCAGCGCGCATTCCTCGAGCTCGAACGGGATGGTCTTGAAATAACCCATCAAGAGCCAGGTCGAGAACGGGATCAGGATGGTCGGATAGGTCAGGATCAACGCCAGCGGCGAGTCGAACAGCCCGTACTGGAACACGACGGTGGCGAGCGGGATGAACAGGATCGACGGCGGCACCAGATAAGCGAGGAAGATCAGCCCGCCGACGAGATTGGCGCCCTTGTAGCGCAAGCGCACGATGGCGTAGGCAGCTAACACCGACGCGATGATCGAAAGCACCGTCGCGCAGACGGCCACGTACATCGTGTTCCAGAGCCAGTACGGGTAGTAGCTCTCGAACAGCAGCTTGTGGAAATGCTTGAAGGTCGGATTCCAGGTCCAGAACGGGTTGTACCTGTCGAGATCGAGCAATTGCTCGTCCGGCTTCACCGAGGTCAGCGCCATCCAGTAGAACGGAAACAGCAGAACAATGACGATGATCGCGAGCGGCAGGTACAGCGTCACCATCCGGCGCGGCACCGACTGCAGATAGCTCATGCCCTCGCTGTGATCGTCCTTCGCCACCGTCGGAGAAGATCCCGATAGCACGGCCTTGAGATCAACGGACCTGGTGGGAAGATCAGTCATTGTTCTCTCCCTGCTGCCACTTGCGACGCTGCAGGCCGAACCAGGACACCATGATGGCAGCGAGCAGGAACGGAATCATGGCACTGGATATCGCCGCGCCCTCCCCGAGCTGCCCAGCGATGATCGCGCGCTGGTAAGACAGCGTCGCCATCAGATGGGTGGCGTTGACGGGGCCGCCGCGGGTCATCGCCCAGATCAGCTGGAAGTCGGTGAAGGTGAACAGCACCGAGAAGGTCATCACGACGGCGATGATCGGCGTCAGCAGCGGATAGGTGATGAAGCGGAAATTCTGCCAGCGCGTGGCGCCGTCGAGCGTTGCCGCTTCATAGAGCGAGGGCGACACCGTCTGCAGGCCCGCCAGCAGCGTGATCGCCACGAACGGCACGCCGCGCCAGATATTGGCGAAGATCACGCAAATCCGCGCCCACGTCGTGTCGCCGAGGAAGTTGATGTTTTGGTTGATGATGCCGAGATGCCTCAGCGACCAGGAGATGATGGAGAATTGCGAATCGAAGATCCACCAGAACGCCAGCGCCGAGAGCACCGTCGGCACGATGAAGGGGATCAGGACCATCGCGCGCAACATCGCCTTGAACGGCATGTTCTCGTTCAGCAGCAGCGCGAGATAAAGCCCGATCGCGAATTTGAGGGCGCTGGCGACGAAGGTGTAGAGCAGCGTGTTGAACACCGACAGCCAGAAGATGGAATCGTCCCACAGCCACTCATAGTTCTCGGTGGCGACGAAATGCCCGACCCTGCCGATGCGGGTATCGGTGAAGGACAACCAGATGCCTAGGCCCAGCGGATAAGCCAGGAAAAAGATCAGGAACGCCATGGCCGGCACCATGAACCAGAAGCCGAGCCAGTTGCGATTGTGTTTGAGCTGGGTCCAGGCGCTGTCCTCGCTCATATGAGGCTTGGCCCGGGGAATTGCGACATCAGCCATGCCCGATATCCCTGATCGAAATGTTGACGAGCGGGCGGCCGAATGGCCGCCCGCTCAGTGACCCTCAGCGATAGATGCGCTTCAGCTGGCGCTCGGCTTCCGCCATCGCGCCCTTCGCATCCTTGGTGCCGGTGCAGTAGTTGGCGAACATGTCGACGACGATGAAGTCGGCGATTGCCGTCGCCGCCTTTTCGCCGACGGTGCCGATACCGGCCGCCGGGAGAGTGCGCTTGGACGCCTGCGAGAACACGGCATTCTTGGGATCCGCCGTCCAGATCGGCGCCGATTCATAGCCGTTCAAGGTCTGCGTCAGATAGCCCTGCGCGCCGTCCAGCCACTTCTCGTAATTCTCCTTCTCCAGCATGAAGGCGACGAAAGCCTTTGACGCGTTCGGGTATTTGGTGAAGTTGAAGGCGAGGATCGGCAGCGCAAGCTGCAGCTCGGTCGGCTTGCCGACCGGTCCGACCGGCCAGAGCGCGTGATAGGTGTCCGCGGCGAGCTCCTTCTTGCTCGCATCGGTCTTGGCGGCGACGTAGATCGAGATGCCGTTCGCCGTGCAATAGAGCTCGCCGGCGAGGAACGCCTTGTTGTTGGAGGAATCGTTCCAGGACGCGGTGCCCGGGATGAAGCTGTCGTACAGCGCCTTGCAATATTCCAGCGCCTTCGCCGTCTCCGGCGAATTGATGATGATCTTGTCGTTCTGGTCGACCGTGTAGGCGCCGTGGCCCCACAGCACCCAGTGCAGCCACGAATTGCCGTCGCCCGAGGCGTGCCCGAGAGCGAAGCCGGCCGGCGTGTTGTTCGCCTTCAGCGCCTTGCACATCTCGAGGAAGCTCGGGAAGTCCTTCGGGAACTCCTTGAACCCCGCCTTGTCGAGCGCCGACTTGCGGTACGTCATGTAACCGCCGTTGGTCGCGACGGGAATGCCGAGCCAATCGTTGCCTTGCTTGCAGGTCTTGGCGGCCGCATCGGTCCAGCCGCCGTATTTCTTGCCGAGATAATCGGCGACGTCGTTCATCTTCAGCACTTTGGTGGGGAACAGCTGCGGCAACGTGTGCAGGCCCCAGGCAAGATCGAGTCCGGAGCCGGTATTGGCCGCAACAGAGGCCTTCGGCTGCACGTCCTCGAAGGATTCGCTGAACACGTTCATCTCGGTGCCGGTGGCAGCCTTGAACGCCGCGACCATTGCGTTGAACGCATCGTCCTCAGCCGGCACGAAGCGCTTCCACCGCATCACGGTCAGCTTGGCACCGGGCTCCGCCTTCCAGGGCGCGCTCTGCGCCCAGGCCTTGGCGAAATCGAACAGTGCCGGCCCGGTGAGCATGCCGGTCGCAGCCAGTGCCGTTCCGCCTTGAAGCAGAGTCCGGCGGGTAAAGTCTTGCATGTCGTCCTCCCTGTGATGCTTTTTATTGTCTTAACTTAAACTCACGCTACGCGTTCAGGCGCTTTCCCGTAGCCTCGTCGAACAGATGCACCAGTGACGGGTCGGGCTTCAGCCGGACCTTGTCGCCCGGGTTGAACTGGTGGCGTTCGCGGAAGACCGCGACGACCTGCTCGCCGCCGATCTTGGCGAACACCTGCGTCTCCGAGCCGGTTGGCTCGACCACGATGATCTCGGCTTCGGCGCCGTCGTCGGCAATGGTGAAATGCTCGGGCCGCACGCCGTAGACCGCGGGACGGCCGTCGGACGCCGCGGGCGCGGTCTTGAGCGGCAGCTTGACGCCGTTCGGTCCCTCGAAGGTCGCAACGCCGTTGACGCGCACATGCCCCTTCAGGAAGTTCATCGCGGGCGAGCCGATGAAGCCGGCGACGAACTGGTTGTCGGGCTTGTCATAGAGCTCGAGCGGCGTGCCCATCTGCTCGACGATGCCGTCATGCATGACGACGATCTTGTCGGCCATGGTCATGGCTTCGATCTGATCGTGGGTGACGTAGACGGTCGTCGTCTTCAGCCGCTGGTGCAGCTCCTTGATCTCGGTGCGCATGGCGACGCGCAGCTTGGCGTCGAGGTTGGACAAGGGCTCGTCGAACAGGAAGACTTGCGGGTCGCGCACGATGGCGCGGCCCATCGCGACGCGCTGGCGCTGGCCGCCGGAGAGCTGGCGCGGATAGCGATCGAGCAGCGGCGACAGCGCGAGGATCTCGGCGGCGCGCTTGACGCGCTTGTTGATCTCGTCGGCACCCGCATTCCGCAGCTTCAGCGAGAAGCCCATGTTGTCGGCGACCGTCATGTGCGGATAGAGCGCGTAGTTCTGGAAGACCATCGCAATGTCCCGCTCCTTGGGCTGGACATTGTTGACGACGCGGTCGCCGATCGAGATCGTGCCGGAGGTGATGTTCTCGAGACCGGCGAGCATGCGCAGAAGCGTCGACTTGCCGCAGCCGGAGGGGCCGACCAGAACGACGAACTGGCCGTCCTCGATCGGTACAGTCACGCCGTGCAGGACTTCAAAATTGCCGAACGATTTCCGCACGTCGCGGATTTGCACAGACGACATCTAGCTCCCTCCTCGAAAGTCCACGGCGCCTCTAGCGCCGCGACCGTCTTGTTTTTTCAGACTTCACCGAACTCGGCCCGATCTTAGCGGGCAACATTGTCGGCAGTTTGTGCGGTTTTGGCAATTTGTCTTTGGTTAGTCGTTGCTGGTAGCGCTGTCAACGTTCCTTTGTTTGCGGGACTGACTGTGTTAAGAGCAGCAAATGGGTCGAAAACGCACCAAGTCAGGCAAGATCCGGCTGGCGGAAGTCGCCGAGCTTGCCGGCGTCAGCCCGATTACGGCGTCCCGCTTCTTCCGTAATCCGGAGGCCCTGTCGATCGGCAAGCGGACGCGGGTCGAGAGCGCCGCCAAGGAGCTCGGCTATGTGCCGAACCTTGCGGCCCGCGCGCTGGCCTCGCAACGCACCGAGGTCATCGGTGTCTTGATCCCCTCCCTCACCAACAACGTGTTCTCGGACGTGCTGCGCGGCATCTACGACGCGTCCGAAGGCAGCCGTTACTCGATCCAGTTGTCCAACACGCGCTACAGCATCCTCCAGGAAGAAAAGCTGCTGCGACTATTTCTCGCGCAGAAGCCGGCCGGGCTGATCGTCACCGGCATCGACCAGACCACGGAATCGCGCGCCATGCTGGAGGCCGCCGATTGCCCGATCGTGCAGATCATGGAGATCGGCCCCGACCCGGTCGACATGATGATCGGCTTTTCGCACTATGATGCAGCCCGCGCAGCGGTTTCGCACCTGTTCGAGCAGGGCCGCCGCAAGATCGGCTTCGTCGGTGCGCGGATGGATCCGCGGGTGCAGCGACGGCTGGACGGATATGTCTCGGCGATGAAGGATGCCGCACTGTTCGAGCAGCGCCTCGTCGTCACCACGGCGACACCGACCTCGGTGACGCTGGGCGGCGCGCTGTTCACCGACCTCCTGGCGCGCGAGCCCAATCTCGATGCGGTGTTCTGCGCCAATGACGACCTTGCGCTCGGCGTGCTGTTCGAATGCCGGCGCCGGGAGATCGCTGTCCCCGAGCAGATCGCGATTGTCGGCTTCAACGACCTCGAATTCATGGCGTCCGCCGTCCCCACCCTCACCAGCGTGCGCACCAACCGCTACGAGATGGGCAAAACGGCCGCCACCATGCTGATCGAGGCGATCGACGGACGACGTCCGGAGCAGCCGGTGCTCGATCTCGGCTTCAGGGTGATCGAGCGGCAAAGCTCATCGCCGCGCCATTCGGACAGCAGGCCGACCGTTTCAAGCGCAGGCGCGGCGAACAAAATGGTAGCGTTACCAAGTAGCCATGACTAGTATCGCATTTGTGAGGAAACGACCCGCCAGCGGGCCAGCGATCCGTCATTGGCGTCATTGGGCATCGCACAAGCCGACACCCCAAGACTGATGTAAATGGACGGACGCCAGTGCGTTTGCATTGCAGGAGAAACCAATGACAAAAAAGCCAACCAATGGGCATGCGCCCGCCGGCAACGGCTCCCGCCGCCACCTTCGCTCGCAGGAATGGTTCAACAACCCGCATAATCCGGGCATGACGGCGCTCTACATGGAGCGCTACCTCAATTACGGCCTCACCCGTGCCGAGCTGCAGTCCGGCAAACCGATCATCGGCATTGCCCAGACCGGCAACGACCTCTCTCCCTGCAACCGCCACCATATCGAGCTTGCCCATCGCGTCCGCGAGGGCATCCGCGAGGCCGGCGGCATTGCGATGGAATTCCCGACCCATCCAATCCAGGAGACCGGCAAGCGCCCGACCGCCGCGCTCGACCGCAACCTCGCTTATCTCGGCCTGGTCGAGATCCTCTACGGCTATCCGCTCGACGGCGTCGTGCTCACCACCGGCTGCGACAAGACCACGCCGGCCTGCATGATGGCGGCGGCGACCGTCAACCTGCCCGCGATCGTGCTGTCGGGCGGCCCGATGCTGAACGGCTGGCACGCCGGCGAGCGCACCGGGTCCGGCACCATCGTCTGGAAGTCGCGCGAGCGGCTCGCCGCGGGCGAGATCGACTATGAAGAGTTCATGGAGATCGTGGCCTCGTCGGCGCCGTCGGTCGGCCATTGCAACACCATGGGCACCGCCTCGACCATGAACGGTCTTGCCGAGGCGCTCGGCTTCTCGCTGCCGGGCTGCGCGGCGATCCCCGCACCCTATCGCGAGCGCGGCCAGATCGCCTACGAGACCGGCAAGCGCGCCGTCGAGATGGTCTGGGAAGACCTCAAGCCCTCGGACATCCTGACCCGCAAGGCGTTCGAGAACTGCATCGTGATCAATTCGGCGATCGGCGGCTCCACCAACGCGCCGATCCACATCAACGCGCTGGCCCGCCACATCGGCGTCGAGCTCACCATCGAGGACTGGCAGAAGGTCGGCCATGATGTGCCGCTGCTGGTCAACATGCAGCCGGCCGGCTTCTATCTCGGCGAGGAATTCCACCGCGCCGGCGGCGTGCCTGCGGTGGTGCGCGAGTTGATGAAGCACAAGCGCATCCATGAGGACGCCGTCACCGTCAACGGCCGCGGCATCGGCGAGAACTGCAAGGACGCGCCTGTCCCCGACAACGACGTGATCTGGGCTTACGACAAGCCGCTGGTGAAGGACGCCGGCTTCCTGGTGCTGAAGGGCAATCTGTTCGATTCCGCGATCATGAAGACCTCAGTGATCTCCAAGGAATTCCGCGACCGCTATCTCAGCAATCCGAAAGACCCCAACGCATTCGAGGGCCGCGCCATCGTGTTCGAGGGGCCGGAGGACTATCACGAGCGAATCGACGATGCCTCGCTCGACATCGACGAGCGCTGCGTGCTGTTCATCCGCGGCACCGGGCCGATCGGCTACCCTGGCGGCGCCGAGGTCGTGAACATGCAGCCGCCGGCAGCGCTGATCAAACGCGGCATCCTGTCCCTGCCCTGCATCGGCGACGGCCGCCAGTCCGGCACCTCGGGCTCGCCCTCGATCCTGAACGCTTCGCCGGAAGCTGCCGCCAATGGCGGACTTGCGGTCCTCAAGACCGGCGACAAGGTCCGCGTCGACCTCAACAAGGGCAGCGCCAACATCCTGATCTCGGACGAGGAGCTGAAGAAGCGTCACGCCGAGCTCAAGGCCAGTGGCGGCTTCAAGCATCCGCAGAACCAGACGCCGTGGCAGGAGATCTATCGCAACACCGTCGGCCAGCAATCGACCGGCGCCTGCATGGAGCTCGCCACGCGCTACCAGAACGTCGCCGGCACGTTTGGCGTGGCGCGGGATAATCACTAACCAAGATTGTCATTCCGGGATGCGCCGCAAGGCGCAGGCCCGGAATCCATACTCCCGATCGTGGTTATGGATTCCGGGCTCGCGGCTGCGCCGCGCCCCGGAATGACGGCACCAATTCAAGGAGAAAACAACATGGCAGACCGCCTCAAGGGCAAACGCGCCGTCGTCACGGCTGCAGCCGCCGGCATCGGGCGCGCATGCGCCCTTGCATTTGCGCGTGAAGGCGCAACCGTCATCGCCACCGACATCAACGAGGCCGGTATCGCTGATCTGACCAAGGAAGGCATTGCCGAGGTCGCAAAGCTCGACGTGCGCAACACCGCCGACGTCAATGCCTTTGCCAAGCGTATCGGCAAGGTCGACATCCTGCTCAACGCGGCCGGCTTCGTGCACCACGGCACCATCCTGGAGTGCTCGGAAGAGGATTTTGATTTCTCGTTCGACCTCAACGTCAAGTCGATGCACCGGACCATCAGGGCTTTCCTGCCCGAGATGATCGCGGGCGGCGGCGGCAGCATCGTCAATATCTCGTCCTGCGCGGCGCTGCGGCCGCCGGCGAACCGCTACGTCTACAGCTCGTCGAAGGCGGCGGTGTCGCTGCTGTCGCGCGCGGTCGCGCTCGACTTCATCACCAAGGGCATCCGCTGCAACTCGATCTGCCCCGGCACCGTCGAGACGCCCTCGATGCTCGACCGCGCCGCCGCACAGGGACCGCAAGGCAAGGAGATGTTCATCTCCCGCCAGAAGATGGGCCGGCTCGGCACCGCCGACGAGATCGCATCGATGGCGGTCTATCTCGGCAGTGACGAGAGCGCCTTCACCACCGGCGTCGACCTCGTCGTCGACGGCGGCTACATGCTCTGATCAACTCCTCATCCCGAGGCGGCGCGACAGCGCCGTCTCGAGGGATGGGCCACGGGCTCCATGGTTCGAGACGCGCGCCAACTGCGCGCTCCTCACCATGAGGGATAGATAAGGGGATTTCTCATGAACAAGATCGACCTCAACGGCCGCGTCGCCATCGTCACCGGCGGCGCACAGGGCTTTGGCCGCGCCATCACCGAGCGCCTCACCGCCTCTGGCGCCAAGGTCGGGATCTGGGATTTTGACGCCGCGCTGGCCGAGAAGACGGCGAAGGAGATCGGCGGCGAGACCAAGGTCTTCAAGGTCGATGTCACCGACACCGCAGCCGTCGAGCAGGCGCGCGATGCGACGCTCGCCGCGTTCGGCAAGATCGACATCCTCGTCAACAATGCCGGCATCGCCGGCGTCAACAAGCCGGTCTGGGAAACGGACCTCGAGGAATGGCGCAAGGTGCTGCGCATCAACCTCGACGGTCCCTTCATCGTCTGCAAGGCCATCGTGCCCGCGATGCTCAAGCAGAAATACGGGCGCATCGTGAACATCGCCTCGATCGCCGGCAAGGAAGGCAACCCGAACGCCTCGCACTATTCGGCGTCCAAGGCCGGCCTGATCGCGCTGACGAAATCGCTCGGCAAGGAGCTCGCCGCGCATGACATCCTCGTCAATGCTGTGACGCCGGCCGCGGCCAAGACCGCGATCTTCGACCAGATGACGCAGCAGCACATCGACTTCATGCTGTCGAAGATCCCGAAGGGGCGCTTCGTGCTGGTCGAAGAGCTCGCCGCGATGGTAGCCTGGCTCGCGTCCGAAGATTGTGCCTTCTCCACCGGCGCGGTGTTCGACATCTCGGGCGGACGCGCAACCTATTGAGGACATCATGACCCGGGAAGGTGGATGCCTGTGCGGCGCGGTGCGGTTCAAGGCGGAGGGCGAGCCGCTCAACGTTCGCGTCTGCCATTGCCGCCTGTGTCAGAAGGCGATGGGCTCGTCCTTCTTCGCCCGCGCGCAGTTCGACCAGCGCGCGCTGAGCGTCGAAGGCGAGACGGAGCGCTATGCGTCGTCGGAGAACATCGACCGCGTGTTCTGCAAGCGCTGCGGCACCCGCCTGTTCGCGTGGCGGCGTAATGGTACGCTGGCGGGCGTGTCCCTCTCCGTTTTCGACGACCGCAATGCCTTTGCGCCGACCGAGCACTTCTGGGTCTCGGAAAAGCCCGCCTGGCTGAAGCTCGACGACGGCCTGCCACAACATCCGGGGACGATTCCGGCGTAATTGCACGATGGCACGACGGCGTGCTGCCGGCGGACCCTTTGCAGCGTGGCATTTCGGGACCGCTCCCCCTATGTTGAGCCGAAGCGTTGCTGTACCGCCGGTTGGCCGGGACGGCTGCAAGGCCGCAGGCAAACCGGGACGGACGAGCCGTGAACATTTCCTTTTATGATCTGTCGGTATGGGTGCTTCCCCTCGTGCTCGCCATCACCTTCCACGAGGCTGCGCACGCTTTCGTAGCGGACCGGCTCGGGGACGACACGGCCTCGCAGCTCGGCCGCGTCAGCTTCAACCCGCTCCGCCACATTGACCCGTTCGGCACCGTGATCCTACCGGCGATGCTGCTGTTCGCGCACTCGCCGTTCCTGTTCGGCTACGCCAAGCCGGTGCCGGTCAACTTCCGCAAGCTGAAAAACCCCAAACTGGACATGGTCTGGGTGGCATTGGCCGGGCCGGTCACCAACATCCTGCTGGCGCTTGCAGTGGCCCTCGCCTTCCACGCCCTGCCCCTTGTCCCCGCAAGCTCGGCGAAATGGGTCGCCGACAACCTCAAGAATGCGCTCATCATCAACGCCATCCTCGCGGTCTTCAACATGATGCCGATCCCGCCGCTCGATGGCGGGCGCGTCGCGGTCGGGCTGTTGCCCCGCGCCCTCGCCATGCCGCTGGCCCGGCTCGAGCCGTTCGGGATGCTGATCCTGATCGGCCTGTTGATCTTGCTGCCCCTTGCAGGTTCCCAGTTCGGTCTAAATCTTGATGTTATTTCAGTAATACTGCGAACGTTGACCGGTTATGTGATTCAGGCTGTTCTCTTCCTGACCGGCAATGCGTAGTTGAACAGCCACCCGAACTTTAAGCCGAAGGGCCAGAGGCCGACTTGGTCAAAGCTGCCGATATGCTGATCGCGCGACGCGCGGACACCCGCGCCCGCGCCGATTTTGCCACCTGGAAGATGATGGCCAAGCTCAACGGGGCGTCCGCGCTGCCGCCGGAAGCCCAGGAGTTTCTGGCGAGCTACCAGAACCTGCTGGCGCAGATGAGCGAGGGCGAGGCCACGGAGGCGACCATCGGCGCAATCTACAAGGCCTATTATGCCGAGATGGGCGGTGCGGGGGCGGCACCCGACGTCCGCCCTCGCCCGCCTGAAGCAGCGGCGGACAATGTTACCGCTTTCCGCCGTCCGGCGCCGAAGCCAAAGACGACCAGCTTTTTCGGGGCTGGCGCGGCCGCTGGAACCCAGAAACGGCCGCTCCCGGTGGCGCTGATCTTCGCCTGCCTAGTCGTCGTCTATGTCGGCATCCGGCTCTATTGGCGCTGAGCGGTCTTCTTCTTTTTCGCGTCGGCCGGCGTGAAGATGATATCGACGGTCCGCTCGAACCGGTCCTCGGTCAGCCCGGCAGGCGGCTGCGGGATCGGATCCGACTTGCGGACGATCGAGACCGCGGCCGCGTCGTAGGCTGAATCCCCTGATGACTCCACCACATCCACCGACAGCACGTTGCCCTTCCGGTTGATCGCGAAGCTCACCTTGACCTTCTGGTTATTGGGCTGCTTGCCTTCCGGATTGATCTTGTGCAGCGACAAATGCGCACTGATCTTGCGGTTCCAGTCGGCGGTCAGCTTCAGGATGTCCTTGCCGATGCCGATGACGGGCGCCAGCGCCTTCTCGGCCTCGCGCGCGTCCTCCTCGAGCGTCTGCCGTGCCGTCGCAACCGATTTCGGCGAGGCTTCGGCGGCCGGCGTTTCGATCGCTTGAATTTTCGGATCGTCTTCGGTCGGCTTCTTCGCGTTGTTCTCGGTCACGACGCGGTCGGGATCCTCGACCTGCTGCGACTGGTCCTTTGGAAGCTCCGTCTCCTTGGTCTCGGCCTTCTGCTCGGGAAGCGCCTGCTGCTCCTGCATCGCTTCGCTGTCGGGCCCGGGCGGCAGATCGGTTTCGGGCGCCTTGGGCGATGCCATCTCCACGGCGAATTCCGCACCGTTCGCACCCAGGCCGTCGCCGTCGTCGTCAGCGCGCAAATGAGCCAGCGCGAGCGCAGCACCACCCAAATGGAGCACGAGCGCGGCCACCGCCGCCAGGATCCAGAGCTTCCGGGATGGTCTGTGTTCGTCCGACATAGCGGGCCTCTAAGGCTGAGCGGCGCCTGCCGCAGGCGCTCCCGGCGCGCCTTCCAGCGCCACCAGCTTCACCCGCGTATAGCCGCCTGAGCGCAGGAGCTCCATGACGCCCATCAACTCCCCGTACGGCACCGAACGATCGGCGCGCAGGAAGACGAACTTGTCCTTGCTCATGTCGGACAGTCCGTCGAGCGTCCCGATCAGCTCGGCCCGGTGAACCGGGTTCTCCCCGAGGGCAAGCGTCAGATCGGGCTTGATGCTGAGATAGGTCGGCTTATCCGGCTTCTTCTGCGGCGTCGCGCTCGACGTCGGCAGATCGATCGGCAGGTCGACCGTGGAGAGCGGAGCTGCGACCATGAAGATGATGAGCAGCACGAGGATGACGTCGATGAACGGCGTGACGTTGATGTCATGCGTTTCCGAGAAATCGTCGTCGTCATCATTGTCTGCGAGCGAAACGCCCATGGCTCACTCCGCTGCGCGCGAATGCACGCTGCCGTGGCTGCGGTCGAGATCACGCGAGAGCAGCCGCCCCGCGGCACCCGAGGCACGGCTGACGAGCTCGAGATAGCTCTTCGTCACGCGCGAGAAGTGGTTGTAGATGATGACGGCCGGGATCGCGGCGACGAGGCCGATCGCGGTGGCGAGCAGCGCTTCGGCGATGCCGGGCGCGACAACGGCGAGGTTCGTGGTCTGAGACTTCGAGATGCCGATGAAGCTGTTCATGATGCCCCAGACCGTGCCGAACAGGCCGACGAAGGGCGAGGTCGAGCCGATGGTCGCGAGCACGCCCATGCCGATGCGGATGCGCCGCGCCTCGGCGCGCACAATCTCGGAAAAGCTGGAGGCGGCGCGCTCCTTGATGCCCGCGTCGCTGGACAGGCCGGCCGACATCCGCGCCTCGCGCAGGGCCGCAGTCAGGAACGACGGCAGGATGCCCTCCTTGGCTCCGAGCGCCATCTGCGCTTCGGCGAGGGAGCGCGTCTCCGCAACCTTCTTCAGCGCCGAACGAAGCTTGGAGGATGCGACCGACAGCTCGATCGACTTGGCGATGAAGACGGTCCAGGTCATCAGCGACGCGAAGGCGAGCCCGATCATCACCGCCTTCACGATGACGTCCGCCGACATGAACATCACCCAGGGCGACAATTCCTTCATCGCCGGCGCGATGCCAGCCGACGCATCAGGCTTGGCGGTGGTCGAAACGGCGGCCGCTGAGGGCGCCGTCGGAGCGACCGGGGTGACCGCCGTCGAAGCCGAAGGCGCTGGGACCGCAGGCGCGGTGACCGCTGGCGCCGCCGGAGCCGGAGCGACCGGGGCCGGCTGAGCCGTCGACTGCGCCGGTGCCGAGGGGGTTTGCGTCTGGGCAGAAACGGGGGATGCGAGCCAGGCGGCCGTCAGCATCAAAGCTGCGGCAAGGCTTGCTTGGAAGGTCATGGTCTTCATACTTCGGCCCAGTAGCGAATGAGGTTGTGATAGATACCCGTCAATTTGACCGTTTCGGGATCGTCACGCCCGAGCCGGTCCACCAGCGCCTGAATCGCGGTGTCGAGGTCGAAGATCATGCTCCGGGCTTGATCGTCCCGTATCATGCTCTGAAGCCAGAAGAAAGACGCAACCCGTGTTCCCCTCGTCACCGGCGTGACGAGGTGGAGGCTGGTCGAGGGATAGAGCACGCAGTCGCCGGCTGGCAACTTGACTTCGTGCGAGCCGTAAGTGTCCTCGATCACAAGTTCGCCACCGTCGTACTCTTCCGGCTCGGCGAGGAACAGCGTCACCGAAAGGTCCGTGCGGATGCGAAGGCCGGTCAGACGGTCGCCGCGGATCGCATTGTCGACATGCAGGCCGAAATGGTGGCCGCTATCCGCCGCATAGCGGTTGAACAGCGGCGGGAAGATCTGGAGCGGAATTGCCGCCGCGATGAAGCGCGGGTTCGACGTCAGCGCCGAGATGATACGATTGCCGAGCTTGCGCGCGACCTCGCTGTCCGGCGGCAATTGCTCGTTGCGCTTGACCATCGCCGACTGCGCACCGGCAGTCGACCGGCCGTCCTCCCATGCGCCGGCGTCCATGATACGGCGAAAATCCGCCACATCATCTTTGCTGAGAACGCCAGGCAAACACGTCAACATGATCAGAACTTCGCCGTCGTCACGAGGTAGAACGCCCTGCCCGGCGCGACTGCGACGAACGGCACGGCGCTGCGATAGAACGAGTCGTAATACAGCTTGTTGGTCAGGTTCTGGGCGTAGAACTTCATCGTCCAGTTCTTGTCGATCTTCTTCTCGACGAACGCATCGAAGCGCCAATAGCTCGGCAACTCGTTGGTGTTGGCCGCGAACGTGCCGCCATAGACCTTCGAGCGATACACCGCCTGTCCGCCAAGCTCCCAGCCATCGTCGAACTTGTATTTGGTCAGCATGCTGAACGACTGGTGCGCGATGTTGGCAAGCTGCAGGCCAATGTTCGAGGCAACGCCGCTCTGTGTGACCTTGGACTGCATCAGCACCAGGCCGCCGAAGATGCTCCAGCGATCGGTGATCTTACCCTCGGCTTCGATGTCGATGCCTTGGATCCTGTAGGCAGCGCCCGAGGTAAGCAGGCCGCTGACCGTCTCGCGCGCGTTGTCCTTGGTGGTTTGGAACAGCGCGCCGGTCACCAGCAGATGGCGATCAGCAAGCTCCCATTTGGTACCGACCTCGATCGCCTTATTGCGCTCGGGTCCGAGCAGGATGGTCGAGTTGGCGGGAACGCCGCCGTAGTCGGTGGCGGTCGCATCAAGCTCCGAGCCGAACGGATTGGCAGAGGTCGCGTAGGCTGCATAGACGCTGCCGATCGACATCGGCTTGTAGACCGCGCCAACGTTGTAATTGACGAG
>NZ_PTFE01000290.1:0-464 GCF_002936975.1 Bradyrhizobium sp. AC87j1 | reverse complement strand
TCCCCGCCCTCTCCGCCACCGCCTTCTGCACAAAGTACATCGCGACCAGCGAGACGATCGAGGTTGCGACGACGACGTAGCCGATCCGGTCGAAGTGGATCAGCGAGCCATCCGCCCCTTCCGTGATGATGCCGGCGGCGAGCACCGAGCCGAGGCCGCCGGAGAGCTGTTGCAGTGACGCGCTGATCGCGCTGAAGGAGCCGCGCTGGTCGGGATCGGGGATCGCCGACATCAGAGCCTGCGACGGGATCATGCGCGAGAAGATGCCGACGAACATCAGCACGTTGACGAGGATCGCGGTCGTCAGCGCGACGTGGCCGAGATGGGTGTAGATCAGCACCATGATGACGGACACCACGCTGCCGAACACGAAGGTCGGGTATTTGCCGAACGCATCGCTCGCCCGGCCGACCAGCGGCCCGGTGACGATGCTGAACAGGCCGGAGACGAGATAGATCGTCGGC
>NZ_PTFE01000289.1:0-473 GCF_002936975.1 Bradyrhizobium sp. AC87j1 | reverse complement strand
CGCGGGTCCGGATCCGACGCCGGCAGCTCCGCCCAGGCCGTGGCCGTCTCCAGATCCACCACCGTCACACCGGTAAGCCCGTCGCCGCCCAGCGCGGCGCGTCCGGCCGCATCGGCCAGCAACAGGTGGGGCGCCGCATCCTCGAGCAGCTGGTGCAGCCGCGCGCTCGGATAGGCCGGGTCCAGCGGCACATACGCCCCGCCAGCCTTCAGGATCGCCAACAGCCCCACCACCATCATCGGACTGCGCGCAACGCAGATCGCCACCGGCTGGTCCGGCCCGACCCCGAGGGCGATCAGATGATGCGCCAGCTGGTTGGCCCGCGCATTGAGCTCGCCATAGCTTACGCGCTGGTCCTGATAGACCACCGCCACCGCATCCGGCGCCTGGCGAACCTGCGCCTCGAACAGCTCATGGATGCACTGCTGCTCAGGATACGTCACCGCCGTCCGGTTCAGCTCCTCCAGCAGATA
>NZ_PTFE01000288.1:0-515 GCF_002936975.1 Bradyrhizobium sp. AC87j1 | reverse complement strand
CGTCTGGTGATCTCATTGTTGGAGGTCGCTACGATTTTGGAGGAGAGCGTTGCCGATCTCGCACCAATGGAGGGACACGAGCGGACCGAGCAGCAAGATTGCGTCTAGGTAGCCTCTCAACGACAGATCCGTCTTAAGGACCACTGGCGATCCAAAGTCAAAGCGACCCGCGCCGCGCTGGGTCTCGGCGCTCGACCGTGTACAGCACTCAGGGGCCTTGCTTGCCTCATTCTGCGCTATGCCTGACGAGAGCCAGCATCCTGTCGTCGAGCTGATCTGGAATCCGGCGATGGGAATCCGCCGGCGCTGCCTGCGGAGGCCGTGCTCTCGCCTCAGGACTCTTTCAGCGCTTCCAAGACGGCTGCCTCGGAACGACGGGGAGGGCGGCCAACCTCGTGCATATCCTTTATGTGAAGATCGATAATGTCACCGAATGTACGAGCCCGCACAGCAACCTTCGGTTTGGGTGATCCGCTGCGGTCAATATTGCGCTCCATGGCGAGCGCCCAGTCCTC
>NZ_PTFE01000287.1:0-522 GCF_002936975.1 Bradyrhizobium sp. AC87j1 | reverse complement strand
GGCCTGCCATGCATTTTCGTGTTTGCAAAACCGCCCATGTGTTCGAGCGCGTGGGGCTTGCGATGGCCGGCGCGGCGTGCGGGCTGTTCGTCGGCGCCTATGTGGGATCGGCGATATCAGCGCTCACCACGCAGGGCTTTCTGATGGTGATGATGGTGCTGGGCTTCGTCGGCTTCTATCTCGGCATCGACACGCCGCAATTGCCGTTCGACGAGGCGCATAGCGCGATCGACGCCGCCGAATTCCTCAGCGCCGCCGGCACGCTCTGCGCCACGCTCACCGCGCTCGCCTCCGTCGCCGTCATCGTGCTCCGCCTCGATCCGCACCTGGCCTGGACCTGGCTCGCCCTGCTCGGCTGGATCGCCGGCGTCGCCATGCAGATCGTCGGCGGCGCGAAAGCGAGGATGCGGAAGTAGGGCGTCTGCTTGTCGTTCGGGAGATATCGCCGCGAGCACACTGCGTTCCCTCCCCCCTTGTGGGGGAGGGCTAGGGAGAGGGGTAGCCGCACGGCGGGCTCTAGCG
>NZ_PTFE01000286.1:0-536 GCF_002936975.1 Bradyrhizobium sp. AC87j1 | reverse complement strand
AACGTACCGTCAGGGGGGGCCGTCTTTCACGTCAGCCTGCCGCTGGCAGCGCCGCGATAGCTCCTATCGCAGGCGCCAGCGACGCTGGCCAGCCGTCACGCGAACGCCTTTTCCAGCGTCGCGAAGATGACCGCGAGCGACTTGTTGTGCCGCGTCACCGGCGGAACCGGGCGATCGATCTTCATCAGCTGATAGACCGCCATCTGCGCCGCGCGCACCGAATATTCGACCGTGAACACGACGTCGTCGGGGATTTCGACGAACTGGCTGACGAAAGCGAGGTTGACCGAATTCTTCGGCACCGGCAGCGGCCGGTCGGTCAGATTGCGCGGCATGAACATGCTGGTGATGTAGGGCATGCGGCAGGGAATGCAGATCGCGTCGTCGAACACGGCCGGATCGAAGTTCAGGTGACCGCAGAGCTCCTTCAGGATCTCCGCGCCGCCGCAATCGGACATCGGCTTGGCGACGAAATTGCCGACGCGGTCGGGATGCAGCGCATAGCCCCAGAACACCTGCACATTCTTCGGCTGTCC
>NZ_PTFE01000285.1:0-554 GCF_002936975.1 Bradyrhizobium sp. AC87j1 | reverse complement strand
AACGCAGGCGGTCAACGCGTTGCGCGCGCATCTGGCAGAATTGGGGATCATCGCCACCGCCGGCCTGGCAAAGGTTGAGGCGCTGGTCGCAATCATACGGGATGAGACAGATGCTCGCCTGCCCGCAGCAGCACGCTTCGCGCTGATGGCTATTGCCGACGAGATTGAAGCTTCAGCCGACCAGATCGAAAGGCTCGAGCGCGCAATCGTCGTGGAGGTCAAGCACGACGAGGACATGCGTCGGTTGACCACAATCCCTGGCGTCGGCGCCATTACGGCGGCGACCATCAAGGCGCTTGTGCCGGATCCGGGCGGGTTCAAGTCGGCTCGCCACTTTGCCGCCTGGCTGGGATTGACGCCGCGGTCTCATTCAAGCGGAGGCAAAGAGCGGCTGGGACGAATATCGAAGATGGGAAATCCGGAACTCCGCTCTCTCCTCGTTGTCGGGGCAACGGCCGTCTTGCGGGTCGTCCGAAACGACGCTTGGGCGCGGCCGTGGCTGAAGGCCCTTCTCGCCAGACGGCCTTTCAAGGTTGCCGCCGTCGCGCAGGCCA
>NZ_PTFE01000284.1:0-559 GCF_002936975.1 Bradyrhizobium sp. AC87j1 | reverse complement strand
GTAAGACAATCCCTGGTATCGGCGCATTGGGTGCGACCGCTGTACTTGCCGCGATCGGTGATGGGCTGCAGTTTCGCAAGGCCCGCGACCTTGCTGCCTGGCTGGGGTTAGTGCCCAGGCAATACTCGACGGGCGGAAAACAGACGTTGCTTGGCGTCAGCAAACGCGGCAACCGTTATGTGAGAAAGCTTTTAGGGCATGGCGCGCGATCCTGCTTCCGGCATTTGGACCGGAGGCGCGATCGCCTCGGAAGCTGGCTCGACGGGCTCCAGGCTCGGATGCATCCGAACAAGGCCGTTGTCGCTCTAGCCGCCAAGATGGCCCGCATTGTCTGGGTGGTCTTGAACAAGCCTGGAGCTCTCTACGAACGCAGAGATCCTGCTTTCACCTGACGCTTCTGGCTTCGATTGCAAGGCTCGGGAACAGTGATGACGAAACAGTGGATCAACATGCCGTAAGCCCTGTGCAAAAAAGCGGGCTTCGTGCCCGAACCATTTATTGGGAACGGCGTGCGCGGATCTCATCATGGCCTGGCTGCAACCGCAGTCCACTCGCGAGA
>NZ_PTFE01000283.1:0-575 GCF_002936975.1 Bradyrhizobium sp. AC87j1 | reverse complement strand
GGCTGCGAGCGGCACCACGACGCTCGGCGCCACCATCGGCACCTTCACGGGTACCGCGGGAACGGCCGGCGACGGCACCACGGCCCTGACCGGCGCCATCACCCTGATCGCGACCAACGGCACGACCGCAACCGGCCTGGCCAGCAACGCCCAGCCCGCCGACGGCGACACGCTGACCGTGAACGGCAAGACCATCACGTTCCGCTCGGGCTCTGCTCCGGCCTCGACTGCGGTTGCGTCCGGCTCGGGCGTCAGCGGCAACCTCGTCACCGACGGCAGCGGCAACACCACGGTCTATCTCGGTACCGCGGGCACTCCGGCTGCGACCGTCAGCGATCTGTTGACCGCGGTCGATCTCGCCAGCGGAGTCAAGACGGCATCCATCACTGCCGGTGCTGCGACGCTCGCCACCAGCTTCAACCAGACTGCTTCGAGCGTTGGTGGCGGTGCCGTCACGCTGAAGAGCTCGACGGGTGCGGATCTGAGCGTCACCGGCAAGGCCGACCTGCTCAAGTCTCTCGGCCTGTCCACGTCTGTGGGCGGCGGCAACGCCACCGTGAGCGTCAACCGAACCA
>NZ_PTFE01000282.1:0-578 GCF_002936975.1 Bradyrhizobium sp. AC87j1 | reverse complement strand
TTGCGGAAGTCGACCGGCCTGGTTGCCACCATCACCCGAACCGCACCCGTTGGACCGATCACCGGCTCGCCTTCAGCGCCTGGACGATGGCCGCAATCGTGTTTGCGTCCGCGCCGCGACCGGCCCGGATCGTAACGCCGTCAACCTCAACCTCGATCATCCCGACGTCGGACTCGGACTTGCATCGCGGGGCTTTGCGCTGCCGGCGAAACGCGGGCGCCGAAGCGCCCACATCCACCACCGCCTGCACAAACTGCAATTCTTCCGCTTCAGAATGCTGGGCCGCAGCTTCCCTCAGTTGACGGCGCCAGCCAAACAATTGCTGCGGCGACAACCCATGACGCCGGGCCACGGCACAGACCGACTCCCCGTCCGCGACGGTCTCCGCGACAATCCGCGCCTTGTCCTCATCGCTCCACTTCCGCCGACGACCGGCTCCGGTGAAGACCTCCAGCCGCCGCACTGGCTCCGTGGTAGCACTACGCACTGTGTCCATTCTAAGCCTTACGGTCAAAACCAAACCGCAGACTTACAGATCAGCGCATCATCCGGAAGGTGGCCGCAAAACATCGCTTACA
>NZ_PTFE01000281.1:0-582 GCF_002936975.1 Bradyrhizobium sp. AC87j1 | reverse complement strand
TTGCCGGAGAACGCCTCCATCCGGTCGAAGAAGAGTGGATCGCGGCAGGTGACGGTGAAGGACAGCCAATAGGATTCGGGGATCGAGCTGTTGAACGCGGCGGGATTGCCGAATTCGGGACGCTCCTGCGCGATCGTCTCCCACAGCGCCCAGCCCTGGCTGTCTTTCTTGGTCAGATGCGGCGGCGGCTCTGTCATCGTGCCGAGGCTCGAGGCGTCCGTCATCGAGCCGTTCTGGAAGAATACGAGATCGCCGTCCTCGAGCCGGACATTGGCGATGCGGCCGTCGCGATCGAGCACGAGCTGGCGCACCCGCAAGCGTCCGCCCTCGCGCTCGATCGCCATGTCGGTGACGCGCGTGCCGCGCACGAACTGCACGCCCTGCCGCTTCAGCCAATCCGCAAGCGGCCGCACGATCGCGTCATACTGATTGTAGACGGTGCGCTTGACGCCGGCGAGCGTCTCGATGCGCGGAAACTCGTTCATGAAGCGGTGCAGATAGCGCTTCAGCTCGACCGCGCTGTGCCAGGGCTGGAACGCGAAGGTGGTCTGCCACATGTACCAGAAATTGGACTCGAAGAAT